>DMBA01000322.1 GCA_003446315.1 Ruminococcus sp.
GTTTTTGTCGTTCGGATTCCATTTTCTGTCAATGCTGAGCTGGAGACTGCCGTCTTTGATGACCGCATTCTTCTTGTACCACCAGCAGTCAAACGGCTTTTCATTCGTCCAGCCGTCCGATGCGAAGAAATCGCCTGCATCGCCGGATTTGAAATCAGAGAACATATCCGCATTCTGATCCGGTTTTGTGCCAAGATCCGGAATATCGCCGTTGAGGGACTGCGGCGGATTCAGCACGTTTTGCTTCAGCACGGACAAGTCCGCTGCATTCACTCTGCCGTCACCGTTTACGTCTGCGCCGGCAGGTACAGAGCTGTCCTTTCCGAGCAAAAAGCCTTGCAGCAGCTTTGCATCTGTGATATTTGTGCTGCCGTCACCGTTCAGGTCGCCGACACCCGCTGCAATCGCATGCGCTGCACCGGCTGCGATCACCAATGCGGTCAGGGCTGCCGCCGCACGCTTTGTATTTCTTCTCATGGCAAGCTCCTCCTTTTATATCCCCCTAAGTTTTGCCTTGGTTTCTGTGTTCAGTATAGCACAGTTTTTTGCCCTATAATATCACATTCATATTTTTTATATCAAATTTTTGCTGCTTTTTCATATGCTTGGGATTTTATCCCGCAAAGGAGTCGATGAGATATGAATATCGAACAAAAACTCACGCATCAGGCATTTCTCAACCGCGAGGAATGCATCTCGCATCTCGCCTATGAACGCGAAAATGCGTTTTTTCAGAGCATCCAGGACGGCAATGCCGAAAAAATGCGGAAGCTCTATAAGCCCTTCGACAGCAACGATATGGGAAAACTCAGCAGCAATCCCCTGCGCAATCTGCAATATCATCTCATCATCACCGTTGCACTCATCACGCGGACATGCATCGAGGGCGGCATGGAAATGGAAGAAGCCTATAATCTCAGCGATATCTATATCCGCAGCATCGACAACTGCCATACCGCAGAGGATGTGCAGATGCTGCATCGGGAAGTTGTTGAGGATTATACCCAGCGCATGCACTTTATCAAGAATCAAAATCGCTATCCAAAGGCGATCGTGATCTGCATGGACTATATTTATGACAATCTCCACACCAAGCTCACCCTGCCCGAACTCGCTGCGGCTGCCGGTCTGAGCGCGGCTTATCTCTCCCGCCTGTTCCGGAAAGAAGTCGGGATCCCTGTTTCTGAATATATTATGCGCAAACGCATCGAAGCAGCACGCAATATGCTCCAGTATTCAGAGTATTCCTGCATCGCCATCTCCGATTATCTCTGCTTCAGCTCCGAAAGCCACTTTATTCAGGTCTTCCGGCGCTATACCGGTTTTACTCCGCGCAAATACAGAGAACAGTTCTTCCGCGTCCGGAAAAACCAGTGATCCGCTGCCGTTGTCATAAGTCTGTTGCCGGACTGTCACAATAATTTCACTTGACTTTTCATACGGAATTGAGTATAATAAATGCAGGGCAATTCATTGCCGCGGAATTTGAAATTACGGGTTCATTTTTTGATATTTACGGGAAAACCGAAAGGAGTCAATAATCATGATGATGACAACATTGAGAAAACTGGGCGCACTTTTGCTCGCAGCAACTCTGATGCTGCCGGCATTCGCCTGTGCAAATAACAGCAGCAATGACAGCAGTACAGCAGAAGTTTCCAACGGCAGCGCGGATGTCGATTCTTCCGTGGCAGAAGGCGATGAAAGCGGTGTCGATTTCCAGATCGACGATCCCTCTGCGACAAAGGCAGGCTCCACAAAGGCTGCTGACGGCAAGGAAGCCGCTTCTACTGCAACAACCGCAAAGAAAGCCGACAAAACTTCGCAGGGAACCAGCAATCCGGAAGATGAGATCGTGACCGATGCTTACGGTCAGCGCAACAACAGACTGGTGTTCAATCAGCCGACCCCGGAACAGGAAGTTGCTGCAAATAACAATCAGCCGATCATTACCACACGCCGCGGCAGCGACGGTACCTATTATATCCAGCAGACCGATATCAACGGCGCTGCTGTCACACAGGCAAACGGTGAGGCGCAGACTGAGGTCTATACCGGCACCACGGTCGCTGCACAGTATTCTGAGCCGGAATATATTCCGGATCAGAAGACCTATCAGGCTTACTGGCTCGATATCTCTGAGCGCAAAGACTTTGTGTTCGACGGCAATCTGCTCGAATTTGAAGTCACCGTTGCTGAGGATGCTCCCGACGGCGTTTATCCGATCGAAGTCTACTTCTCTGACTTCTCCAATTATGATGCAAAGTCCCTCGACAACATCGCTTGCCGCCCCGGTTATCTCTGCATCAATTCCGATAAGCCCGCTGAGCTGCCGCTGAACAACGATCAGATGACCCTGACCCCCGATACCTTTGAGGCAAAGCCCGGCGATACCGTCAGAATGAACATCCGCGTGGACAATAACCCCGGCATCGTTGCATTCGTGCTGCGTATGCACTATGATGCAAATGTTATGACCATCACCGATGCAGGTGCAGGCAGCGACCTCGGCGAGCTCGCTCCGCTGACCGCAAACCCGATCGACGACTGAT
>DMBA01000110.1 GCA_003446315.1 Ruminococcus sp.
ACCCCCGCGTGTGCGGGGAAAAGACTAAGAAACCTCAGAAAATACGCAGTTTTGTTTTCGCTGCGTGTTACATTTCCTTCAACTTCTCAAAGATCCTGTAGGTCATCATGCAGTCTTCCGCAGCCCTGTGACGCTGTTCCGATTCGATCCCTAAATGCGCCGCAACCGCTGCCAAACTGAATTTCATGCAGTGCTTCAGCTTCTTCCTTGCTGCCTGTTTAACATCCGTTTGCTGATTTGTCAGTTCCGGCAGACCGTTTTCACGGCAGGCACGCTGTAAAAACGCAATGTCAAAATCAATGTTATAGCCGATCAGCTCCAGCTTCCCGATAAATGCCAGAAACTGCTCCAGCGCTTCTTTTTCCGGCTTACCGTCATTGCTGAGCATTTCCTGCGTGATGCCTGTCATGCTGACGATCTCTTTCGGGATGCTTTTTTCACAGTTTACAAGCATCGAAAACGTGTCAGAAACTTCACCGTTCTCAATGATCAATGCTCCGAATTCAATAATCTGATCCGTTTCCTGAAGACCGGTCGTTTCCAGATCAATGACCGCATAGCGCTCCCTGACCTCGCTGTTGTTCCGGTTTCCGGAATATTTTTGCATATGCAGCATATGCCGGACTGCCGCTTTTGAGCGTTTTCTGTATGCGTCATCTTCACTTTTCGGGTAATTCCGCCTGACCAGCCGGATGCCGTCATAATCCACAGGCTCCCATGCAGCATGATAGATCTGAAATTCAAGCTTCTGCTCATTGTTTGCACTGTAAACCATTGTGGCCCTGCCGCTTCCGATATTCAGCTTGATGCGTTCCCAGACAGCATCCCGTACCCGCGCCGACAGATTGCCGACATAGACTCCGGTATCAATTTCGATCAGCCAGCGCGTCAGGTCACCGCGCAATTTCGGCGGACAGCAGCTTAGCGTAATTACAATCATCATGTGTCATCACCCGCCCGATACTGTTTCCCGAAATCGACCGTATCGCGTTTATTGTCCCAGAGATACATGATCTTTTCATTTGCTTCCGGTTCATCCGGTGAAAGCAGCGCCTTGATATCCCGCACCATTTGTTCCAAAAGATGCCGTGTCGTCATTTCATCTCGCACACGGTGCCGTACTGCACGCGGAAGATCGTCCGTATCCTTTGCAGCAATCTCAAATGCGATCGGAATTGTGATATCCGCTTTGTAGAGATCTGCAATGTCATACACAAATGAACATTCATGTCCGATATGTACGAAGCCAAGTGCCGGCGAACAACCTAGCGCACATATTACTGCATGAGCAAGTCCATAAAGGCATGCATGCCCTGCTGAAAGCGCCTGATTGACCTTATCCGATGCAGTAAAATCCTCCGGATCATATTCTCTGCCGTTCCATTCAACGCCCCATTCCTTTGATGCGTTCCGATAAACCTTCCGGATGCGGCTGCCCTCTCTGCCGCGCAGTTGCTGAAGTGTCAGTGTGGAAACATCTTCGTCCGGGAATCGCATCATATACATTTTTCGCACAACTTCCAGATGTTTCCGCTGATTGGTGACAAGCTCTGCCTGACGCAGCAGCAGCCGCGAACTGTGCGTCAACGGTCTGCCGCCTGCATAATAACGAACGCCCTTTTCTCCAACCCAGCAGATACTGATGCCCGCATCTCCGATCAGCTCCATTGCACGGTGTGAGATATCTGTTCCCGGCCCCAGCAGCAAAACAGAGATCATGCCGGACGGGATGCTGGAGATGCCTGTTTCATCCATGACTGTGATTGCGCCGTCCTGTCGATTCAGCTTGCAGTGCTCCAGATAGATAAAGGTCATTCTGTCAGAAATCTGCGGCAATGCCTGAATTTCAGGCTTTTCGATTCCCGGAATCTCTGCCATGACGCACCTCCTATATGTGCATAACAGTCAGCATTCCCAGCCCATAGGCCTTGCCTCTCCCGATTCCTGCACACAGCGCCTGCCGGAACAATTCCGCATCCGTTACCTCCAGCGTTCCCTCAAAGGTTACTGCAAGCAGAGAGACACGGTTCCGGTCGGATTTATAAAACTGAAGCCACCTGCTCTGCGTGACATCAAAGCTGTCCTCCGAAAGCCGGAAACCGTGCTTTTCACAATGCGTCAGCAGCCATTCCTTCTGCGTTATGAGTCTTGAATCGGGCTCTTTATCAGAACAATCAACAATCGAACAAGCTTCTACTTTTCCGCGCTGACCAATCCGATTGGCTTTTCTGGATACAGTCGGATTCGCTGTCAGGCGAAAATGCCACGTCGAACCTGCTGTAATGCGCGCTAGCAGTCTGTCATACTGTTTTGTCTGTGCATCATCAGCTGTACGGCAATACTGTCTGCAAAAGCCGGAAAGATCGGGAATATCCTCGCTGAGCAGCAGAATATACAGACCGCCATTCAGATTGTCAATCCGCCAAAGTCTCCTCTCACGCGCACCGGAAAATGACGATTCCAATGCTCCGTGAAACTTCTGCGGAGCCGTCAGCGCACGGAGTGTATTTCTGTTTGCGGCATCGAGCCGGATTCTTGATAAATACATTTCCTCACCCCAATTCCGCAAATGCATCGTGCGCAGTCTGTGTTTCATTCTGCGTAACTATGTGATATCCATGATCTTTGACATATCGCCATGTGTGCTTTCTGTGCTTCCGGCTGAACGAAACAGCCAGATCCCGGACAGTTGCCGCTCCTTCCGCATCGTCTGTATCCGTTATGATTCGCAGAGCGCGTTCGTCTGCATCCGCATACCTCTGCCGCCATTCTGCCAGCAGCCATGTTTCATTTTGCAGCGCAGTCAGCAGGTCTGTGTCACGGATCCCGAGCACCAACGGCATTGTCGGCGGACAGGATCGTCTGCCCAGATACAGCGGATAAACAGGATGCAGCAAAGCCGTTTGAAGCTGCTCCAGAAATGCCGTATCGCTGCTCTCCAACCCTGCCAGAAATACAGCATCGGACAGATAATACCGCTGTGTGATATATGTATCCTTATCCTTTTTGCCGTGCGCGGTATGGTAATCCCGAAGGTATACACCCTCGCGGTCAATCCGGATACCGAAATGCAATGCATTCAAATCATCAGGCGGCGTTTCACGGGAATAACCCAACGCAGCAGCAAGCATACCGATCACGCCGCTTTTCGTCGGGTATCCCAGTGTCCTGCGCGTTTCAAATTTGGATTCTGCGCCCCATGCCTGTATCGGTGCAGCCAGACGCAGCAGTAAAGTTGCCATCAGATCACCTCATTTACATTGATCTGACGCAGCGCATCCAACAGTCCGTTCAGGTTCATTTTCTCCGCACCGAGAATCGAATCGCAGCCGATTACATAGCTTTTGATGGGCGCACCGCAATAGTCTTCATATACTTTTTTCGCATGTTCAAACAGTGCTTTGATAGATTTTTCAGAAAATCCATCGGCACCGGAAACGGGCTTTTCAAATGCGCCGCAGAGATTTACAGGCTGATCGCTGCGCACTGTCACATACACCAGATCCGGCAATGTTTTATTCGCATAGGAATTCTGCTTGCCGGTCGGCATGGAGCGAATTATCGCTTCTGCAAAACCACAGAGTGCATCTGCCGTATCGTCTCCGATTGTTTTCAGCAGCTCGCAGACATTGACTGTTGCATAGCGATAAAGCGTTGCAGAATTGAATTCCATTGTGTCTAAATGTTCTGCACCAGCTTCTTCCTTGCAGTCATCCACAGCGGTATAAAAATCATATTCATTCTGCACCGTATGCGTAGAGATGCTGTGAGCGACCTGCGCAGCGGCATCTATATTCATATAATTGTCATTTGCAACCATACGCCCGAACAGTGCCATATCAATAGCAGGATTTTTTTCCAAAGCCTCTCTGTATTTTTCAACATCAGACTCTTTTTGCATCAACAGTTCAGCAAATGCTTCCGCTTGTTTTCGGCTGATGAAAAAGATTGCTTTTGTTTTATCGCCATCCATCGCAATCCATTCTTTTTTGCTTTCCTTCAGCTTCGTTTTTAAGATTTTATCAAATGTTTTACCGGCTTCTTTCAAGTCGTTCTCAGGATCTTTATCGGCTATAATACTCAAAATCAAATCCTTCATATATTTGGTGCGATACCCAGTATCATACTTTTCACTGAAATACTTTCGCATCGCGTGTTTCCAAGCCTGACTGGACACTCTGGCACGATTTGCGCCGCCGTAAAATGCCGTTTTCGGTCTGCCGGTATCGTCGCGGTTTACACAGCTCGGCGGAACGGTTTGGATGATATGGAAATCAACATACAATCTGTTCATGTTCATGCTTCATTCTCCTTTATGATTGATTTGACGGTAAAAATCTCTGCCCCATGTCAGCTTGATCTCATTTGCGGCATCCGGATACCGGAACAGATACAGTTCTTTGGCAAGTCTTGCATAATCCAACTTAGCGGATTCGCCTTTCAGAAGCTGGATCAGACCGCGCAGGTGATATGCAAGATCAGCCTGTGAGACAGCAGTTGCGACCAGATTCAGACGTTTCAAAATTCGGTCAGTATCATCCTCTGATTTGATGAGTGTTGTTGCTGCTGCACCGATCGAAATACCCGATGCATGTACATTTTCATCGCTTCCCTGCTGATGCAGTGCATACAGTGTCAGTGCGGAGTAGACTGCACATTCCGCATCCGCATGCACCTGATTTCCGAG
>DMBA01000101.1 GCA_003446315.1 Ruminococcus sp.
GCGGTGTCGGCAAGACCACCACGACAGTGAACCTCGGCGCGGGACTAGCCGGAGCCGGTCAGCGCGTGCTTCTGATTGACGCTGATCCGCAGGGAAGCCTGTCTGTCAGTCTCGGCATCGGAGATCCTGACACGGAGAACAATACACTGGCATCGGCTATGGTACAGGAGATGAATGGTGATCAGTACGACGTAAGAGACTGCATCCGGCATCATGACGAAGGCTTAGACTTTCTGCCGGCGAATATAGAGCTGGCTTTTGTGGATGTTTCAACGAATGATAATATAAACCGGGAATACATCCTCTCAGGCGTAATTGCGCAGATCAGAGATGAATATGACTACATTCTGATTGACTGTATGCCTTCACTTAGAATACTGACCATCAATGCCCTTACAGCGGCTGACAGTGTGCTGATCCCGGTTGAAACAAAGTTCCTGCCAATTAAAGGTTTGCAGCAGCTTTTTCAGACGATTGGCAGTGTACGGTATCGAATCAATCCGAATCTGGAGATCGAAGGTGTTCTTTTTACGATGTACAACGGAACAAATCTTTCTGAACAGATTGCGGCGAGTCTCAGTGAAGCCTACGGCAGCAGTATCCGGGTATTCAATACCAGAATCCCGACTGCCACAAAAGCTGCCGAAGCACCGTCAAGCGGAAGCAGCCTGTTTCGGTATGCACCGAAAAGCAAAGCCGCTGCTGCCTATACAGCACTGACAAATGAACTTCTGGAACAATATAAGAAGGAGGGTGCACGATGAGTGGAAAGCTGGATCTCACCGGTGCATATAAACCGATTGCAACTCTTTTTGCATCTGCAACTGAGCGTGAAGAACAGCGCAAGGCTGCTGTTGCAAAGCGGATCATCGACATTGAAATTGACCGGATTGACGATTTCCCGGATCATCCTTTTCATGTCCGGGATAACGAGGACATGATGCAGCTTGTCGAAAGCATCCGTGAGCATGGTGTTCTGACACCGGCAACGGTTACACGGAAAGCCGGCGACCGTTACGAAATGGTCAGCGGACACCGCCGCAAGCATGCTTGTGAGCTTGCAGGGCTGACTGTAATCCCTTGCGAGATTGTGGAGCTTTCTCATGATGACGCTGTATTGCGCATGGTTGAGAGCAACTTTCAGCGGTCTGAAATCCTTCCGAGTGAGAAGGCATTTGCATACAAAATGCGCATGGATGCGTTAAAAAGGAAAGCCGGTCGGGTGTCCGAAAAAGAATTGGGACCCAGTGGGTCCCAATTAACCGGACAGCGATCAAGTGAGCTGCTTGCTTCGGAAACATCTGAAAGTGCGACACAAATTAAGCGGTATATTCGTTTGACCTATCTGCTTCCGGAGCTTCTGGAAATGGTCGATACCCGTCAGCTCGGATTCAGACCGGCAGTGGAACTGTCGTATCTGACGGTAGAAGAACAGGCGTGGCTATTGAAACGCATTACCAATACGCAGATATATCCGACATTGGCACAGGCAGGAAAACTCAGGCAGTTTTCGGCAGACGGGAATCTGAACAGCGGCGTGATTCTGTCTATCCTCATGGAATCCAAGCCGCAGAAATCAGGCAGCTTTAAACTGTCAAGAGAAAAATTCGCACATTATTTCAGGGAAGATGCCAAGCCGGAAGAAATCGAGGATACGTTTGAAAAGGCTTTGAAGCAATATTTTGGAGGTAAGAATAATGCGAAAAGACGGTAACAAGTACACATCTGAAAAAATGAATTATGATACGGAACTTCAACAGAACTTTCCGCTGTGGAAGTTTGAGGTCGATCCGGACAGCGGCGAAATGTTGTGGTATGGTTATGATTCAGCTATGGGTTATAAAAAGATGCCAGTCCATTCCGGCTATTTCGGCAGTCTGCATTTGCGCTGGCTGATGGACGAGTGTCCGGAAAGACTGGAGCAGATCCTTGATGAGAAACGCTTTCAGGAGTATCTGGACAGCGTTCAGGAGCGCGGCACCGACATGATGCTAGCAATCATCGAAAAGATGCAAAAGACAGAACGCGATTATCTGATCGCCTGTGAAGCAGGTGATGTTTTGGAACAGATGCGGCTGCGAAACAACTACGAGCAGTGCGCAAAGGAGATCATAAGAGAGGAAATTTGTTTCTGCTAAGAAAGGAGTGCTTGTGATGCGGATGCTTGGCATGGTATTGCGCGGAATCCTGACAATTCCGGCTCTTGCAATCGGACTAATGCTGAATTTTTTGGCGATTGTACTGAATCTTGCAACGGGTGTGCTTGAGCGTCTTGCCGGTGCTGCCGCATCATTACTTGCAGGCGGTATGACGCTGCTGCTTCTTGTAATGCTTGCGATTGACAAAGACTTTGTGCCGGAGCACTGGATTTTATGGGCTGTCATGTACGGCATTGCCGGTGTTCTCTATATCGCGCCGTATATTATGGATTATATCATCATCGGAATTTCGTCAGCCGGTGACTGGCTGCTGCGGATTCCGCCCTGGAAAGGAGCATTATTATGAAACTTTGGATTGACGAGAATGACCAGCGTTGCTGCGAT
>DMBA01000303.1 GCA_003446315.1 Ruminococcus sp.
CGCTGACCGAGTGACATTTGCCGAACCGGCTTATGCAGCAGCGGTTCAAAATCGACAAGAGATGCATAGAGCTGCATCATATTGTCATAATCGGCATCGCTGATCTGATAGATATCCTTCAACAGCTTGAAGGATTCGACCAGCGGCAAAGCCCACCAGAGCTGCGAGCGCTGACCGAATACAACGCCGATCTCCTGCGCATTCTGAGCACGATTCTGATAAGGAACATGCCCGCCGACGAGGATCTCACCGGAAGACGGTTCCAGAACGCCGGTCATCATTTTGATGGTTGTTGATTTACCGGCACCGTTCGGGCCAAGATACCCGACGATCTCTCCCTGTTCAATTTCCATGGAAATATCGTCAACGGCTTTAACAATCTTATAATCACGGGAGAACAGATCCTTGATGCTCCCTTTCAGACCCTCCCGCCGGTTCAATACCTTGAATTCTTTGGTTACATGATTAATCTGAATAATTTTAGACATACTTGCCCCACTTTCATAAATGCAGGACCTAGCAGTGTAGATGGAAAAGGATTTCAATATTATACCAAAAAAATGACGGTCTGTCAAGCAACTTCATAAAAACAAAATATCTTTATACAGCAGGTAGATTATTGCTGATGTTATGCCATACAGTAATGATGAATTCTATACTATTTGCAAAAAATCTGCATTTTGTACAGTAAAAGATTTGTTTTGTCCGTTTATATTTTTTGTAATATATGATATAATTATATTGTGGATGATATCAAACCTATCATATTCTGAGCGAAATTTTATGAATCGCAGCACAATATTCGTACTGTAATTTAACGAAAGGGGGATGAAAATGAATTATGATTTAATGTTTCAGAAAGCAAATGAGCTTGTCGCAATGAACATGCGCACCGGTGTACCGGTCACGCCGGAAGATACGATCTGTGTGATTCTTTCGGGAAACGGCAGAGTCTATACCGGCAAGAGCAGACACCAGAATGTCAACGGCAAACAGTTAATGATCCATGCGGAAGCAGCAGCGATTCAGAGCATGCAGGCAGTCGGAGAGTCCATTGTCCGAACGATCCTGCTGGTATCCGCGATCAATGCTTCACCGCTGCTGCCGTGTGAACACTGTCTTCGTTCGATCCTTGTTCTGAACCGTGCGAACAAAGCATGTGAGATCATGATGAGTGACCGCCCTGTACCGATCACCGAAATCGGGGATGTCGCAGATGCGATTGCGGATTATGATGATGCAAAACCGGACAAGCCGAAGGTCACAGAGGACGGAGAACCGGCTCCGGCACCTGTCAATTTGCTTGAGGAACGAATCAACAGCCTGCTCAATGCAGCAGATGAAGGAATGGAAGATGAACCCGATATCCCGGAACCGGATTTGAAAGGATTCTTTGGTGGATTATTCCGGAAGAAGAAAAAGTAGATTGACGACAATGAAATGAATGTAAAACAATTTTGAAAGCTGATGTAATGCCGGGGGAGGGCATATCGTTATGCAGAAGAAAAGAATTTCCACAGTCACCTTGATTCTGATTTTTCAGATTATTACCATGGCGATCCTGACATCTATTATTACGGAAACAGTCAGTTCGAAAACACGACAGAACTCGCTGGATCATATGAAAACGATCACAGATGAACGTGCTCAGATCATCGAAAGCTATGTTCAGAACGCAGAAAAGACACTGAGCTCCTATGCGCGTGCCGGACAGATCACGGAGCTGCTGGCAGACCCGACAAATCGGGACAAACAAACTGCTGCACAGGAATACACCGAGCGATTCTCCGGTGATATCGTACAGCTTGAGGGTATATATGTCAGTGAATGGAACACCCATGTTCTGGCACATACAAGCAAAGCAGCAGTCGGCATCACGACCCGTAAAGGCGATAAACTGAAACAGCTCCAGGATGCAATGCTTTCCAAGGGCGACGGAGTCTATAATACGGGTATTATTATTTCGCCTGCATCTTATAAGCAGATCGTTTCGATGTATAAAGCAGTTTATGATAAGAACGGCAATCCGATCGGTCTGGTTGGTATGGGCGTTTATACAGATGGCTTGATCAATACGCTTGATAATCTGACGATCCGCGGTCTGGGTAAGGATACCACCAGCTACAGCATGGTGAACATCGCAGATAAAAAGTACATCTTCAACAGAGATAAGGAGCTTGTCTCGACCGTAACCACAAACGAAGAGCTGCTCACACTTTGTGATAATCTGAGTGATCCTGAGTTTACGGGAAATGAAACGGATTCCTATATCTATGAAATGGACGGCACAAAGTATGTATCCACATACACCTACATGAAGGATTACGGCTGGATCCTGACACTGGATGCACCGAAAAACGAAGTCTATAAGCTGACGAACAGCATGTATGTGTTCTTCAGTATCTTCACGGTTTTGCTGTTTGGTCTGATCTTATTCTTCCACTTCATCAATAAGCGTCAGGAAGCAACAAACAGAAAGCTGTCTTCTCAGATCATGAAGACCGAGAAAACAAAGCAGTCTCTGACAACCGCGATGTTCAAGGATATTCTGACAGAAGTCGGAAACCGTTCTTCCTTCACAATGGATGTCGGCAAACTGGAACCGGTAGAGGATAAATCCTATTACTTTGTTCTGTTCAATATCAGCGATTTCAGTGAGATCAATGTCAAATTCGGCAATGAGATCGGTGATGAGATCCTGATTTCCACAGTTGAAACGCTGCGCAAGAATTTCCCGAACAGCGATATTTACAGAACCGGTTCGGATGAATTTGTAGTTGTTACACTGGAAGACAGCAGCAATGTCGGATTCAGCAACGTCATCAACAATGTCAATATTGCGCATGCAGCATTGCTGACACCGCATGACACCGTAAACGGAACCGTCAATGCAGAGTATAAGATTGCTTGCGCAAAGAAGAGCAAGGTATTCCGTTCTTCGATCGTTGCAACGCTGAAGGATATGACAAACAGAACCGGAACCGCAGTATTCGGTCAGGTTCAGTTTATTGATCTGGATCTTCAGGCAAAAGAATAAGCTGCAATGACCGCAGCATGAAACAAAACAGGCAGGTGCGCGACATCTGCCTGTTTTGCATTGTGTGAACTTGACAATACCGGATCAAATCGGTGCGGAGCTGATTACCATACATGCAGACAGTTCATGGGAGTCTGAGCAGATTCCGCTTGATTCGATCACATGACAAAAGCGCTATCCTTTTTGACGGAAGGACAGCGCTTTTTTATATTGCATGATGCCAAAATTGATCTTGTCAAAGCAGCACCGATGTGGTTCATCGGTCGATATCCGATCAGGCAACGCATTTCTGCAATTTCATTCATATAATTCCTGAAATATCGCTTGTTTCCTGAAAATACGGCTGAAAAAAAACCAAAAGTTCCTTTTTTCTGTAAAAAATGAAAAGCCCTTTCTGTCATACATCAAGTCGGTATTTTCGGGCTTTTTTCTGTTTTTTTGGGGCCAAAACAGGTATTTTCGATTTCGGTCTGCTTTTCCTGATATTTTGCCGGAAACCGGCAGAATTTCGGCAATTTGGTTCTTTCTGTCAACTTTTCTGCATTTTTTGCTTCCTGACAGAGCATTTCGTTTGCATGGTTATATGTACCAAATGCATCCAGACAGCAAATGACTTTTTCACATTCTGCCATGATTTTTTGTGCTTGACGGAAGGTCTTATCGGCGATCGGTTCATATGCACTTTCTGCGATCACACATGCAGCCAATGCCTTTGCTGCCGGATAATCCAGATCATTTTCATGCAGGATCCCAACTGCAAACGGGATTCCGTTTCTCTGGAGATACCGGAAAACAGGGATCCCTGTACCACCGCCTGAAATCACGAAGATGCGCGGTTTTCCGGATACAGCAGGCGGTTCAGCCGTGCCGTAATAGGTATTGTATGAGCCGGAACTGATCCCGTAAAGCTGCATGATATAGTCGCCGGAGAAAATCTCATCCGGTGTACCGTAACGGTCTGCTTTGCCGTCCTTGACACAAAGCAACACATCGGAAAACTTCTGTGCAAGATCCAATTCGTGCAAAGTTTGCAAAACTGCGATGTTTTTCTCACGAATCAGTCTCCGCAGAAGCGTCAGCATGTGCAATTTATGCTGTAAATCCAAAAAAGAGGTCGGTTCGTCCAGCAGCAGAATATCCGGTTCCTGCGCGATGGCTTTGGCAAGCATCACGCATTGCCGCTGTCCGTCACTGATCTCCTGAAACGGACGATCGAATAATGCAGCAGATCCTGTCATTTTGAGTGCTTGCTGCACGATCTCTTTATCGTGTGCGGACAGAATACCGAGCGTTCCGGTATATGGATATCTGCCGGCAGCAGCGACATCTCCGCATGTCATGCGTTCCGTTTGCATGTGCTCCGTCAGGAGAACAGACATGGTTTGAGCAACCTCTTTTTCACGCATTTGCGCGATTTCCTTGCCGTATATCGCAACATTTCCGGAGATGGCAGGAAGCTGCGCCGCTATGGTCTTGAGCAGCGTGGACTTTCCGGCACCGTTCGGCCCGATGATCGTGAGGATCTGACCGGGCTGCAAGGTAAAACAGAAATCGCCTGCAATGATCTTTTTGCGGTAACCGACCGTCAATGCATTCGCTGATAATAACGCATCTGCTGACATTATCGTGTGCTCCCTTCCCGCTGGCGGTGCAGCATCACCCATATCACGACCGGTGCACCAAACACCGCAGTCACTGTGCTGACACTCAATTCCGTCGGTGCAAATGCCGTTCTTGCGATTAAATCACATCCCATGCAGAATACACCGCCCCCAATCATACATGCCGGTATCAGGATCATTGGTTTCGCTGTGCCGAATAACGATTTCATTAAATGCGGAACTGCTATGCCGACAAATGATACAGGCCCTGCAAATGCGGTCACGCAGGCAGATAGCAAACTCGAAAGCAATACCAGCATAAAACGGAAAAATCGTATATTTACGCCGAGATTTCTTGCATATTGTTCCCCGAGCTGATAGGCGGAGATCGGCTTTGACATCAGAAATGCACCTGCCAATGCAGCCGTGCAAAGAATCAGCAT
>DMBA01000241.1 GCA_003446315.1 Ruminococcus sp.
CACACCCCTAACGGGGACGGATACAGGCTTTCTCCCACCGTAAGATCCTGCGCTCTCAATGCAATACACACCCCTAACGGGGACGGATACCTTAACTTTGTAACCGTCATCAATCATCATAAGAATGCAATACACACCCCTAACGGGGACGGAACAAAAAAGCACGCACTTTTCACGGTGCGTGCCTTTTTGTATATAAAACAGGACATACCCTTCCGGATATGCCCTGTCAGCATTTACAGATAAGATTTCAGTTTGTCATTCATTGTCTGATAAGAGCGCAGGAAATCATCGCTGAGCGGGATGTCCGTGTAGTTCCGGACGTAGTTTCTCATCAGCAGAATCATTTCCTGCGGACTGCGGTTTGTCTCCCTGCGGAATTCAGCAACGGAAAACCCCTGCATTGTATGTGCGGCAAGGTTGCGGATCTGTTCCTCAATCCGGCGCAGTTCAATCGTCTGCGTCACAAACTGCCGGTCTACTTTCGGATCAGCAAAATTCTCGATCAGGTTTGTGAGATGCCACGAAAAAACATACCCTTTCGGCAGCGGCAGCGCAGGAATGTGCCGCTTTTTATCGTTCTGATGATACGCGGCAACCTGATCGAATTTCCCGTAAAGACCGGAGTTTTTCAGTGCCATTTCATCCCACATCAGGGGATTGTTGGAACGGGTATAACTGCGGTAGTCAATCCCGAACATCTTTTTCAGCGCGCCGCCGAACAGTTCCAGAATAAACGGCGTCATTGCCCGCAGGAAGTCGGTGTACTTCTCCTTCTTCACATAGATATCCAGCAGCAGGAAATACTCAGCCGTCTGCACCGTGCCGGGCATCAGGTCTTCTTTGCCGCAAGCCCGGAACTTTTGCTGTGCGTCCCGGAATTTGGCGTCACTGCGCAGCGCTGCCGCATCCAGCAGCTCCGTGAATTTCTTCGGCAAAAGTCCGCGCATCTGCACACTGACCGTTTTTGCTGCATGGTAGTCGTATTCGTCGATCAGCTTCATCAGCACTTTGCGGTTGAATTCATAAAGCAGATTGGTGTTTGCAGAAGCGGTCACGCGATTCGGCGCGGTTGGCTCGCGGTCTGTATTGAGCGTCCACTCCTTTTGAATATCGCAGTCACGCGGGTGATTGGGCTTATAGCTCCATGTGGCGACTTGCAAGGGTTTCAGGTTCAGCTCCGATGCGGATGCAAGAATTTGCAGCGTGCTTTTCATCGCCGGTGTGCCGGATGATACATTCACAAGCAGCTCTGCATCAGGATGCTCATCGCGGATTTTTGTCAGAATATCGCGGAACTCCTGCAAAAAAGCATCAAACAGATGTACCTCTGTCAGCTCCGGACGCTCGAACACTTCCACAGAAAACTGTAAGCCGAGCTCCTCTCTGAGCAGTTCCAGACCGCCGAGATACCGGTGGTCTTTCTGTTCCAGTGCGCAGGCTTCCTGCGAGAAATACAGATACACCTTGTCCGGCTGCTCATGCCGGCAGATCTGCAGCAGCGCGCCTTCATGAACGGCAGCGAGTTTCTTCGTTTCGCGGTTGATCTCTTCCGATACCGGATCGGTCATGCCGACCGGCGAAAACAAAATCTTCATACATTCCTTTCCTCAAAGCGGAGTTTGCAAAGCCCCATTTCTTCCAGCTGATTCTGATATTCTGTCGTCTTGACTGCCTTGGGCGAGTAGCCTTCCCGCACTGCAAAATCGGCATGCTTTGCCTTCGTGAACTGCATATCGAGCAGTTTTCCGGTGCATTCTGCGCCCTGTTCGGGGTTTGCATATAGCGCATTCAGCAGCGTTTTGTGATGGAATCCCGTACCACCGCCGAGATAGAGATACATTTCATGTGACGGATCAATTTCAGCCGGGAGATAATCTAAAAATTTGCTGCGGAATATTTCATCATAGAACGAGAAAACGCTGTCTCCTGCCTGCGTGATCTTCTCCGCAGAAAACGGGCAAAGCGCCGTATCTACGGTAATATCAAAGGTGAGCTTTGTCTTCATTTTCAGGGTTTCGCGCAGCGTATTGAGCACATTTTCCTCTCCGTTCCCGAACAGGTCAATTTTCTGGGAAAGCATCAGCGCGTCAACCGGAACAGGCCTGCTGTCGCTGATAATCAGCCCCGCCATGCAGTCGTTGATCATATCCTGCTTTTTGTCTTTTTTCCGTTCAAGCGTATGGAAGATTTCAGCTTCAATTCCTTTGGATTCTCTTTTGAGCATGGCTTTGGAAAAATGAGGCTTTTTTCCGCTGCGTCTCTCATGTTCCGCTTTCCGATGCTCCTGACGGATTGTATCAGCGACAGAATCGGCAGTATTTGCAAATGCGGAGCGATTCTGCAAAACAGCATTTGTCGCCAGAATTGACCGCAGCGAACCTTTTAATCCGCTGCCCGGAACATACGGCATCCCGTAGGCATCCTTCACGAACTTCTGAATCTCCTGCTGTCCGCGTTTGAGCGTATCGCGTGATGCGGCAAATGAATAAGATGCCCATGATGCATATGCCTTTTCCGGCACGCTGTTTTGTTTGAGAAAGTCCGTCATGGATGTATTGCGCGGAAGGCCTTTTTCAAAGGTTTCCAGCAGACGGTACTGCTGCAGCCCGCGAAACAGCTTCATCGGATGCAGCACATAGACCGTTCCGGATTGCTCGGAAAACACATAATCCAGCTTTGTCAGCTTTTCTCCGCAGCCGATATGCACCGGAGAAAGCGTCTCCAGCTCTGCCGTGTAATATAGATATCTGTTGCCCATACACGCACCTCACAAGCTGATCAGCAGCGGCAGTCCGTAACGATAAACCGGATGGCTGCCGTTCACAGACACATCGAAAATATCGCCGCTGAACCGGTTTTTGAAACACGAACCCGCCGCGAACATATGCAGATCGTTTTTCTTCTGCGCATTCTCTGCATATGTCTCCGATGCAACAAACCCGCTGCGCCGGATCAGAATATAGGATGCACCTTCTGCTGCTGTTTCCATTTCTGTTTCCATCGGCAGACAGATGGACAGCGACATATACAAATCTGCATCTCCGTCTTTCAGCAGACCGGCAAGCGCCGCCGGTGTTTCTTCTGGCTGTGCCTGAAATCTGCCGAAGCCCGATGACCGCTTTCCGCCGATGCCGGAGTATCCGAGCGACTGAAACAGCGCAAGGCATTTTTTCATTGTCTGCTCATCTTCCGCGCAGAGCAGCACCCACAGGCCGCATTCCGGCTGAAAGCGGAATCCGCCGACATAATACGGATCGGCATCCTGTTCAGGATCATCCGGCACTCTGACATTTGTCTGCAAAAAAACCTGCCCGAGTGCCTGCATATTTCTGTTATATTCCGCGCATTCTTCTACGCTCAGTTCGCCGTTCAGATAAGACCGCA
>DMBA01000343.1:0-5857 GCA_003446315.1 Ruminococcus sp.
ATACAGTTGTCAATACAGTTATGACACGGCATCCAGCAGCCCGTCATGCCGGAATTGGCTGCGTTGACGATCGCACCGCATTTCAGCGTTGTGATGTCGCCCTGCCACAGATAGAGCCTGTCCGAAACGGGTGTCAGATCGGCAATATCCGTAATGCCCTTACGCTCCGTCATGGCAGTGAGAAATGCATCTTCTTCCTGTAAAAAACGTGCATCTGCCTGCTTCGCCTGCCGAATATTGACAAGACTCCTGTAAAGCCGGAACTGATCCTGTTCATTTTCGGGGATCTCGATCCGGTTCAGGTCATCCCGTTCCGAAAGCAGATAATCTATCAGGAATTTAAGTCTGTTCATCATTTCACCTTCCTAAAACAATGTAAGCTGCCGGTCGATCCAGCTCGTCTGATTGGCAGAATGGATTACTTCGCCGTCCTGCAAGCTGCCCACAAGAAACGGCGATTCCGGATCGTGCAGGCGCATATTTCGTTCAACATTGCTGTGATTATAATTCGCATAGCAGTATCTGCAAAAATGCCCGCAGGTATCATAAGCGCCGATATCTGAACCAAGAATGCAGGCACATTCTGTTCTTTGTGATTTCTGCTTCGGGATCTGCAGGCGGCTGCCGATCGCGTGCTCAAAGGTTTGCTGCGTCATACAGCCGTTGCAGTCTACGCCGTATGGTGCGAGTTCGCTGCCCTCGCCGCATGCTTTGATCGTGATATTGTACCGTCTGCCGATCTCTGCAAATGCCTTGCCGATCGTGATGCGCTCCTGCGGTGTGACGGTTCTTGCCTGCGGAAAGTTTCGCTGCACTTTCTCATACAGATCAATAAAGCTGATGACACAGACCTTCGTGTATCCGGAGAGCGTTTGGCACATTTGCGCAAAATCATGCAGATGCCGTGTCAGTGTATAAGTGCCGTCCAGAAAGATCGGGTCATAACGCCAGCCGACACAGTCGATCCCGACTGATTTGGAAAGCGTGATAAAATCCTGCATGACGGTTTCTTTCGGCGGGACATGCGGTTCGATCTCTTTGCCGTAAGGCGTGATCGTAACAAACCAATACTGATGATATTGCCGCAGCGCTTCAAGATGCATCAGCATCGGGTGCGGATTCTTCGTGCAAAATGCGATGCAGTCTACAACATCAGGATTCAGTTCATAACGTGTGATCCAATCAGGGCGGTAAGGATTGCGCACCAGCACAAAGCCTGCACGCAGCCGGTTCAGAAACCATTTGGCATAAAAAGCCGGAATATCTGTGCGCATTCCGGTATTGATAATCATGGCAGTGCCCTCCTTTCTGTTCCATTATAACAGATTTTTCTGAAATACACAAGCTGTTTCATGCATAAAACGGATCACAAAGCGGAAGCACACCGGAAATAACCGGAAATTGCAAAAAGCGCTTGACTTTTTTTCGATTGTCTGCTATAATATAGAAAAGAACATTCGTTCTTTTGTGAAAGATAAGGCATCTTTTTGAAAGGGGTGGCACGATGCGGCAGTATATTTGTATTGATCTGAAAAGTTATTACGCTTCCGTGGAATGCGTTGCGCGCGGCATGAATCCGCTGAATACCAATCTTGTCGTTGCGGATCTCAGCCGCACGGAAAAAACGATCTGCCTTGCGGTTTCACCAAGTCTGAAAGCCGGCATCGGGATTCCGGGCAGACCTCGCCTCTTTGAAGTGATCCGGATGGCTGCACAGGCAAATGAACTGCGGAGAAGGCGTGCGCCCGGTCAGCAGTTTTCCGGGAAATCCTGCTTTGCGGATGAACTCGCAGCACATCCGGAATATCAGCTTGATTATATCGTGGCGGTTCCCAGGATGCGAAAATATATGGAAGTCAGCACGCAGATCTATCAGATCTATTTGAAATATATTGCGCCGGAAGATATTCATGTGTATTCCGTCGATGAGGTGTTTATGGATGTCACGGATTATCTGAAGACTTATCGCTGCACCGCACACGATCTCGCAATGCGGATGGTGCGGGATGTCCTGCAACAGACCGGCATCACTGCGACTGCCGGGATCGGAAGCAATTTGTATCTTGCCAAGGTCGCAATGGATATTGTAGCGAAAAAAATGCCGCCCGATCAGGATGGGGTGCGCATCGCAGAACTTGACGAAATGGCATACAGACAGCAGCTTTGGGGGCATCAGCCGATCACGGATTTTTGGCGCATCGGCAGCGGAACTGCAAGACGACTGGAAAAAGAACATATCTATACAATGGGGGATCTGGCGCGGTTTTCGGAATTCGGTGAGGATCGGCTGTTTCAGATCTTCGGAGTCCATGCGGAATTGCTCATTGACCATGCATGGGGCTATGAACCGTGCAGGATGTCTGCTATCAAACAGTATCAGCCGCAAAAACACAGTCTGTCACAGGGGCAGGTGCTGTCTGCTCCTTATGGATTCGGGAAAGCACGGCTGATCTGTATGGAAATGATCGACCAGCTTGTGCTGGAACTTGTCCGGAAACAACTTGTCACAGATACGGTGGAAGTCCTGATCGGGTACGATCATACAGGCATTCCGGCGGATTATCACGGTCAGCTCGTGCAAAACCATTACGGGAAAAAAGTGCCGAAATCTGCACATGGGCTGCTGCATCTGGATGGGTATACTTCATCTTCCAGAATCATTTCGGCAGCGGCAGTCCGGATCTTTGAAAGAGAAGCAAATCCGGCATTATTGGTGCGGCGGCTGAATGTCGTTGCACATCATGTCATTCCGGAACAGCTTGCCGAAACGCGCCCGCTGCAATTCGGTCTGTTTGATGATACGGAAGCACTCATGCGCAGACAGGAACAGGAAGCACATATGCGCAAAAAAGAACGCCGCTTACAGGAAGCCGTTTTGATGCTCAAAGAAAAATATGGGAAAAATGCCGTTCTGCGCGGAATGAATTTTCTGGACGGCGCAACTGCACGGGAACGGAATGCACAGGTCGGCGGACATAAAGCGTAAGGGCGCTTGGAGAGGGGAGTATATATGAATGATTATTCTGATGTCATGCTGCATCCGCGGTATTGCTTGCAGCATCATGCGGCTATGTCCGAAACCAGCCGCGCTGCACAGTTTTCTGCTTTCGCTGCGCTGGCTGGTTTTGATGAGGATATTGATGAAACAGCACGCCTGACGGATCCGTTCACTGCACGCGCTGATGACGATATTGCGGCATTGGATGCGGCGTTTCAGAAATTGCTGCAAAAAGCATCTGAACGTCCCAAAGTCACAATTCTCTATTTTCTGCCGGATGCACATAAGGAAGGCGGGGCGTATCTGACCTATACAGGACGGTTCCGGCATTATGATGCTGCATCCGGCAAACTGTATTTTACCGATCAGACTGTGATTTTTTGGCAAAATATTGTGCATATTATGTTTTTATTATAAATATCAGACAGCAAATCACAGCAAAACGTATAAAAGATATAAAACGCACTTGATTTTTTTGGAACACTGTGATATAATAAATCATATAGCAATCGGATGAGGGGGTGTGCTGCAAAGATCGGTGTATGCTGCCACAAGTTGTTGAATGAATAGACGGAAAGGAAGATTGATATGCAGAAACTGAACACCATTTCCAAAAGAATGACAGCGGCTGCTGTTGCCGGCATGACGGCTGCACTATGCCTGAGTGCGCAGGCTCTTGCAGACAGCAATGATGTGTCACTGAACATGTCGATGTATGCCGGCGGTTCCCGGATCGGTATGGAATTCACGGTCAGCGGTGCCGGAAATATCGGAGATTATGCGGTTTATCTGGATGACACCGAACTGGAGCCGACAAGTGCCGGTACATTTGTTGCAGATGAAAATGCAATGAACATGACCAAAGTGCATACGGTATCTGTGGTGAAAGACGGTACAGAAGTGAAAAATGCAGAGATTTCCGTTCGCAGTTATTTGCAGGAGATCCTGAACACAGACAGTTATTCCGATTATCACGCACTTGCAAAGGCGATTCTGATGTACGGCGGCGCGGCGCAGGAATACTTCAATGCGGACACGGATCATCTCGCAAGCGCCGGCATCACCGGTGCGGATTATGCGGATGTTTCTGTGAATGCAACTGCCTTTGATAAAGAAGCATTCAATGCAATGCTCGCAGATGCGCCCGTCAGCTATTACGGCATGAACCTCTCGCTGCTGTCGGAAACAACATTCCGCCTGTTTTTCCGGCTGAATACGGATACGGAAATGGCTGATGCGATAGACTATCTGGATGATTTTACCTTTGGAAATTCTTCCCCGACGATCAAGGAAAACGGTTCCAATTATGTCGAGGTCTATACACAGGTTCCCGCTTCCAAGCTCTCCGATACCTATACCTTCACAAACCAGTCCGTTTCGGCTGATTTCAGCCCGGAACAGTATATTGCAGCCGCTATCGCTTCGGATCAGACTGCGCTCAGCAATGTGTGTAAAGCACTTTATGCCTATGGTGAAGCGGTAAATGCGGTCGAAACAGGCACACAGCCGGTATCCAATGAAAAATGGGAATCGGATACCGTACACTCCGGCAGACTGACATTCTATGACTATGAGAAGGGATGCGCTAATCTGGATGACTATATCGCTGACAATGAACTGTATATTGCTGCGCTCACAAATGATGATGCCAATGAATATGAAAAATATATCGGCGGATGCATCGAAGTAACATACCGCGATAAATCCGTTTATGCGATCGTCGGCGATATTATGCCGGTGAACAATCCGCAGAATCAGGGCAGACAGGCTGGTGACGTGGATCTGAACAGAGCTGCAAGCTCTGCACTGGGTTTGCAGCCGAATGACGGTGATCTGGATATCACATGGCGTATCGTCCCGCTTCCGACTGCTGACGATCAGCCCATCAGCTATATCGCAAAAGAAGGCACTTCCATCTATTGGGGCTGCATTCAGGTGCGGAATACAACATACCCGGTTGCCAAACTGGAATTCACAACCGGTGACGGGAACTATACCGAACTGGACAAAAAACGTGACGGTGACGGCTATTTTATCAATTATTACGTCCCGCCGACCGAAGCGTTCGGTGCAGAGCAGGTAACATTCCGGATCACGGATATCTACGGACAGACTGTGATAGATGAAAATGTGCAGATCCCGGCAAGCAGAGTTTCGTCTGATACACCGATCAGCGGAAGCGGCGTTCAACTGCCGAAATAATTTTTGACGAAAAGGAGAATCATAATGGAAACTCGTTATATCAGCCCGGAATTGGAGATCATTGTGTTCGAAACAGAAGATGTCATCACAACTTCCGATCCGACCAAAAACAATGACACTGATACGGAAATTCTGTAATAAACACGACCGGCACGACCGCATTCCACTCTGATGGGATGCGGTCGTTTTTTATGAAGAAGTATCAGAAATAAACGGAAAATCGTTTGGTCTGTCCAAATCTCAGAACCGGTTACCGGCAGACAGGGTTCTGTGCTTGACTTTTTTTTCATTCAGTATTATAATATGTATATTGGGGAAAATAGCCCTGTTAGATTCTTCGCATTTTTCGAATGAAAGGGAAGTAACTGCTATGCTGGAACTGAAATCGTTGACTTTTACTGCCGATTCGGATAACGGGACAACAGAAATCATCCGGGATTTGAATTTGAACATCAGTAATCATAAGTTTATTGTGATTACCGGCCCGAACGGCGGCGGAAAATCAACACTTGCAAAACTAATCGCCGGTATCGAAAAACTGACTGCCGGTCAAATTATATTTGACGGAACGGATATTACAAATCTTTCTGTTACGGAGCGTGCAAAGCTCGGCATCGGATTTGCTTTTCAGCAGCCGGTACGCTTTAAGGGCTTGAC
>DMBA01000343.1:6022-6753 GCA_003446315.1 Ruminococcus sp.
TCAGGCGGAGAACTCAAGCGAATCGAAATCGCAACTGTACTTGCAAGAGATGTCAAGCTGGCACTCTTTGATGAGCCGGAAGCCGGCATCGACCTCTGGAGCTTCAGCAATCTGATCCGCATTTTTGAGCAGATGAGAAATACCGAAAAAGACCGTACAATCATTGTCATTTCTCATCAGGAACGCATTCTGAATATTGCAGATGAGATCATTGTGCTCGCTGACGGTAAAGTCACCAAGCAGGGCTCGAAAGAGGAGATCTTACCCGAAATCATCGGAACAAAATATGCACAGAATACCTGCTGCAAGATCGGAAAGGAGACAAATGTATGATGGAAATGGATGCGGTTCAGAAAAGACTGCTGCAAGAAGTCGCCGATTTGCACGATATTCCAGAAGGTGCTTATAATTTCCGCGCAAACGGTACGTCTGTCGGCAGACATACGACTGCAAATATTGATATTCAGTCCAAAACAGAAGGTTCCGGTATTGATATTCATATTCAGTCCGGTACCAAAAATGAGAGCGTGCATATTCCGGTTGTTCTGAGCGCAAGCGGTTTGAAGGAAACTGTTTATAATGATTTCTATGTCGGTGAAGATTGCGATGTGCTGATCGTTGCAGGCTGCGGCATCGACAACTGCGGAACACAGGATTCGCAGCATGACGGAATCCATCGCTTTTTTGTCGGGAAAAACTCGAAAGTGCGCTATGTGGAAAAGCATTACGGC
>DMBA01000210.1 GCA_003446315.1 Ruminococcus sp.
TTCTTTTTCATATTGTTCCAAAAAAGGGATTCTTAAGGGCTAGTAGCCCTTAAGCGGGAGTTTGAGGGCAGAGCCCTCAATATAAATCCGTCGGAGACACTTTATCTACAAGCTGAAGGCTGTGCAGTTTGATAACCGCACAGCCTTTTCTGCTTGCTGCTTATTTTTTGAGCACCAGCCGCTTCAATGCCGACAAATCTCTTGCATCTGCTGCAAAATCCGTCTTCACATCCGCTGCATAGCCCTGCTCCCATGTCAATGCCGTTCCCTTCAGCAATGCTGCCTGCAATGCCAATGCATCTGCACCGTCTGCAACGCCGTCCAGATTGACATCGCCGCGCATGCCCTTTGTGGTGTACGGCATGCCGTCTGCAAACCGGATGATGATATAATCCACATTGATCGCTTTGTCGTCAGAACGGAAGTTCAATTCCAGATAACCGCCTTTGACCGTTACATTGCCCTTGACTGCACTGCCGTCTGTCGGGCAGTTTTCTGCGATCAGTGCTTCATTCGCTGTGCCGATATTCGCATAAACACGCGGATTCTTCGAACAGCCCCACGGATCGCGGAAGCTCATTTCAACCGTGTATGCACCATCCGGCAGCGTGAAGCCGTAATCCAGATGCCGGTCAATATTGTGCTCATACTGGTTTTTCGTGTAGCGGAAGCTGACATTCTTCGCGGCTCCGTCGCCGGGTGCTGCTTCATTCGGCCATGTGTTCGCTGTGTATATGCCGCCGCTTTTCGATGCGCCGTTATATTGATCGGTCGGATCGTCGATCAAGCCCCAGTACATTCCCGATACTTCATCTGCGCCGTAAAGCTGCTCTGTCACGGAATTATACCAGCCCTGCTTGTCCGTGCCGGTCAGTGTGGTCACATCCTGATCGCCGCAGTCTACAAAATATGCGATGCTGCTGTCAAAATCATAATACGGCTTGACTGCGTTCATGTAAATAAAATCACAGACCTTTGCCGACTCTTTGCCGTCATCCGATGAGAAGGTGATATCCAGCACCGGTACTTCTCTGCCGTCTGCTGCGATCGTATGCATGCAGCGCGTCAGGACATCCGCCGGAATCGGGATCCGGACATCATAGGTCGCGGATGTGCCGCTGTGCGCAAGCGTTTCGGCATAAAGCACCGTATCTCCGACCCGCACACGCAGGGTTTTGCCGTTGTCTGCATGCCGCAGCCGTACTGTCAGCAGCGAATATGCCGCTTCCGGATCGACTTCCATCTGATAGGTGAAATATCCGCCTGCCTTGGCATAACGATATGTGGAATCATCCGTCACGCCCGCTGTGTTCCACTCCAGCATGTTGTGCTGCTCATCATTTTCATACTGACCGTATCCCGGCTGCACGGTATCCGTTACGGTGAGCTTCGCTCTCGGCGGCTTCTCGTCAATGACCGTGCCGTTCGAAAGGAATTTCCAGTAAATGCCGTAACGCTGCTGATATTGCTGATAATGCGGCGTGAACGTGAGCTTCGTGTTCGTGTCGTTCAGCGTGAACCGCAGCGCGTTTTCATCCTTCGTGAAGTGATCGTTGATCTCTGTCATGAACGCTGCGACCGACTGCCCCTGCTTATTCAGCGTGATGTTCTGCGAGGCAACGATCTGTTCCTTCGGGATCGTGACCCACATGCCCGTCGATCCCGTTTGCATGTTCTCTTTGCCAAGCTCTGCACTCAGCACGATCGGGCCGTATTTGAAGCCGTATACCGCTTTGTTGTCCGGCAGCGGATATGCTGCAATCTCCATCGGGATCTGCACGGTGATGGTATCGCCGCCCTGCACGCCGTCTACCGCTGCATAGCCGTCTACTGTCTTGTAGCTGTAATTTGCGCCGTTGACCTTCACGGTCATGCTGCCCGCTTTCCACTGCGGAATCCGGAAACGCAGATCTGCACTGCCGCTGCCGCTGACGGTGAATACTGCGGTGTCCTGTTCCGGAATGCTGCTCTCCTGCGTCAATGTGATCCCCTGCTCTGCCCATGTGATCTCAGAACTCTGATACATATTGACATAAAGCGCATTGCCGCTGTGCATGTAGATCGTATCGCCCAGCTTCGTGAAGCTCTCCATGCCGCTTCCGGTACAGCACCAGAAGCTGTCATACGGTGAGGAATATACCTTGAAATATCCCGTTGCCATCGGCTGGAAATAAGTCGTCATGCCTGATTCCGGATTCTGTGAGGACAGGATCGAATTGTAATAAGTGCCCTCATAGAAATCCATGTATTTTTTGTCGCCGGTGATCTTGTACAGCTCCCGGCTGAGTTTCAGCATATTATAAGAATTACAGGTCTCGCAGTTGCAGTTTGTGCGCTCTGCATCCAGAATATCGTCCTTGCCGAAATGCTCCCATTCACTGTTGCCGCCTGTAATATAGGTGTGATGCGTCACGACCATATCCCAGAAGGCTTCCGCATATTGCAGATAGCGGGTCGCATCGACGACTTCTCCGTTGACAATCCTGCCGTTCAAGACCTGATAGCGGCGGAGTGCACCGATAAACTTCGGGATCGTTGTGTTGGCGTGCCGGTTGTTCAGCACATCCTGTCCGCCCCGCAGCACCGCTTCATGCAGATTCGTTTCATCAAAATAATGTGCCGCTGTTGCATGACTGTCCTTTCCGGTGATCGCATAAAGCTGATATAAACAGTCGTTCATGCCGCCGTATTCGATCGAAAGCACTGTGTTGTGCGTCTGCTGATTCCATGTGATGCAGCGATTGTATGTCCAGTCGCCCAATGCCGATGCAATATTCTTTGCCGTTTCTTTCCCTGTCCCGTTATACACATCCACAAGACCCTGAATCAGCTTGTGCATCGTATACCACGGAACCCACGCTTCATTGATGATGTTCGTCTTGCCTTGCTGCACCAGATCAAACTGCGATTCGACATTGTTCGAATTCTTCACCTGTCCTGCCCAGAGAAATCCCGGCTTGCCTTTCGAATTCTGCTGACAGGTCTGCATGCCCGATAACAGCTTATCCAGAATGTCATTGAGCTGTGCACGCTGTGCATCCGTCAGCGACGGGTTCTGATATGCCTGTGCGCATGCCGAAAGATAATGTCCGATCGTGTGACCGGCAATCAATGTATTCTCCCAGCCTGCATAGCGCCTTGCGCCGTTTGTATTGAGCTTTGCATTTTCCCGAAAGCCGCATAACAGCCGGTCTGTATCAAATGACAGCAGATACGCCATTTCCTTCGAAAATGCATTTGTGCAGTAAGGATCAGTCATGTGCAAATCACTTAATCCGAAATCTGCAATCTGCATATCCGCTGCCTGCACGATCTCTGCCGGCTGCGTGTGCGGAACGTATATGCCTGTTCCGAACGCCATTGCCGCGGCTGCTGCAATCGCTGCCGTGCGCTTCCATCTTTGCTTTTTCAATGTGGATTCCCCCTTAAAATAAAAATCGGATTGCTTGTGACATCGCATCCCATGTTGCACCATAGGATGAAATGTCTTGTAAAATTAGCCATTATCGGTCTTTGTGTTCGCCGATTTATATATATGATGTGCTAATTTATATTCATTATAGCATATGGGATATGGCTCTGCAATTCATAAATTGAAGAAAAGCTGGAAAATATGCATACCAATATCAAGCATCACTTCCCCGCGATCCCTTTCCCGAAAGACGAAGGGAGAAAACCATGCAGGTTTTCTCCCCTAGCGTGTAGATAAAGTGTCTCCGACGGATCTAAAATGAGGGCGCTGCCCTCAAACTCCCGCTTAAGGGCTACTAGCCCTTAAGAATCCCATTTTTGGGTGTGTACAGAAAAGTACATATTTACTTATTTTCACAGAAGTGGGATTCCAAAGGGACTTCTGTCCCTTTGGCGGGTTTGGGCGGAGCCCAATATCAATCATCGCTTTAGCGATACCTTTTTCGACAGACTGAGGGAGAAAACCAAGCAGGTTTTCTCCCCCATCTTGCGATTTTTCGTTTTATTCAAAGAAGATCCGGAAAAGCCAGTATGAAGAACCGCCGACACCTTGCTTTCCAATGTAACAATACCAGCACAATGCCAGCAGCCCACCGATCACTGCGATCACGCTGAGCACGACCGACAGCTTGACCCTGTACGTTTCCCGTTTCCGCACAGAAAGAATCAGACCGATGCCGCCTGCTGCAATCGCTTCCACTGACATCATGAAAAATGCACAGATACAGCCGATCGCTGAAATAATAATCGCCGGAATATGAAATTTTTTCTCATTCATGACGCGCTCCTCTCCCAAAGCACATGCTCTGTATTCGTAGTTGCTTCGTAATAATAAACATACTCGACCCATGGTTTTTCATTGATATTGCAGATCAGCGTGCGCTCCGGCTCACCATCTGTCATATCTGCATAGGCAAAAGTGTCGATCTTGCGCTGATAAAGCGTCTTTCCTATGCCGCACTTCTGCGCTTTGTCAAAGCCTTCACCGCCGAAATGATTGCCTTCTGCATCCGAAACGGTCGTCTGCACCATATCTGCGGTCTTGGAAAGTCCGTCACAAACCAGCCACAGATCACCGTTTTCATCCAGCTCTGCACGCACAGTATCTGCAAAACCATACCGGTTATAATCCATCTCCTGCGGCGTATTCAGCAGAATAAAGAACAGCAGATACAGCACGATCAGCAGGGCAACCGTCACAACACCCGCGATCACCGTCTTTTCAATGCGGATTCGCCGCTTGATGCGTTTGATGACCGCAATATCATCATCCGCTTTCACATGGATCTCCGTGTTCATTTTGCGAAGCATTGCATTGCACTCTGCGCACTCTGCAAGATGTGCCGCAACAGTCTGACGGCTCTCCTCACTGCACATATCCTCCGCATAAAGCGGCAGCAGATCCCGAATGAGGTCACAATTCTTTTGATTCATCTTGATTCCTCCAGTTTCTCCATAATTTTCAGTTTTGCTCTGTGAAAGGTCACGGCAGCCCAGTTTTCCGTTTTTCCAAACAGATCTCCGATCTGCCGAAAGCCCAGTTCTCCGAATACCCGCAGCATGAACACCTCTTTATACGGCTCTTTCATTGCATGCAGGATCTGGTGGATCGCCTGCACCGTTTCTTTGTCCTCCAGCGCCAGTTGAACGGGCGCTGCCGCATCAGGGACAGTTTCCGGCAACGCTTCTCCGTCCATATGCTTCTGCTTGCGGCAATAGGTCAAATAACTGTTTTTGGCGATCTGACATAACCATACACGCACATCGCAATCGCCCTTGAATTTGTCAATCGCCTGCATTGCTTTGAAAAATGTTTCCTGCGTCAGTTCTTCCGCAAGATCCTGATTATGCGTGATGGCTTTGAGATATAGAAATACATCATGGAAATATTGATTGTAAAGCGCTTCAATCATAGGCTTTTGTCCCCTTTCTGTCTATAAGACGCAGATCATCCGGAATCCTTACAAAAAAATTTCTATTTTTTCGAAAAAATATTTTTCTTCGCAAATACATGAAAAATCTCCCCTCGTACACAACACAAGAGGAATGCATGCAGCATTCCTCTTG
>DMBA01000357.1 GCA_003446315.1 Ruminococcus sp.
TTGTCCACGCGCATATTGCCGACAACAGAGGAAGTACCGGCGACACCGGCATTCACGAAATCGACATTATTGCCCTGACCGAATGTCTCCTTGAAATAATTTGCGGAGAGGTTGACATAGTAATTTGCCGGAGATGTTGCGGAGCCGCCGCCGGTAATAGAGCCGCCGATATAGCCGATCGTGACCTTTTCGCCGCGCTGTGCCTGTGCGATCTTCTCGCGGATTCTGGCGGTATTGCCGACCCGCATCACGCCGTCCTGATAGACGCGGAGCATTGCGGGTGTTGCGGTTTCCTGATAGTTGTCCCAATCGCCGATGACCGGATTTTCCGGCGGGAACAGCAGCTTATTTTTCAGCAGAGACAGATCTTTTGCGTCAATATGGCTGTCTTCGTTGAGATCGGCACCCGCTTCGATATCCTGTTCTTTGCCAAGCAGATAATCAAGCAGATACGCGGCATCCGCTTCATTGACGGCAAGATCGCCGTTTGCATCGCCGGCTTTGATGACGGAAGGTGCACCCTTTACGACAACGGTATCCAGATAGAAGTCCGTTTCAGATTCCGTTGTTTCCATATAAATTGCCATTTCGGAAGCACCTTCCGGAATGGTATAAGCAGCATTGGAAAGCACTGTCCACTCGCCGCTTTCGGCGGTCTGTAGATCAATGGCATCATAGGTGACGGTTCCGGCAGCGTTTGTATATTGCAGCGAGAATTTCATCTCAACGGGTGCACCGCTTTTCTGGAGCACGGCTGCGGAAATGGAATAGGTCTGACCGCCTTTCAGCAGCGAAGCGGCATCCCGCTGGGCACCGTGCCATGCAGAACCGCGGTCGCTGACGAACAGACTGCATTCACCGGTATAGAATTCATCGGAAGTCCACTGGACTTTTGCCGCGCCTCTGCCGGTAAAGCTGTCATTGGTGGTTTCGAACTCTGCCGTGAGCAAAGTTGCGGCGTTGACCGGCATTGCCGGCAGGGTCGGGACTGCTGCTGAAGCAGTCAGTGCGGCGGCGAAAACCGCCAATAATTTTCTGTGTTTCATAAGAATCCTCCCATAACATAAATGTTTTTTGTCAGATTCCCCCCAAACATATTATATCAGAATCAAAAAATGCGGTCAATGGAAAATATGCAGAAATTAAGCAATTAAATCCAATTTATAACTGTGCAATCGTACCGGATTTATGACAAATCATGCAATAACCTGAAAGAATCGTTAATATTCGGAGCCGGTTTTGAAAAATCAGTGAAAATTTGAATCGGATTGATTGACAAGTGAAAAAAATTATGTTAAACTAAGAGATATGGGGGAAATCATATCAATACAATATATAATAGTTATATGAAAGGATTTGATGAACCATGAAAACAATGAAGAAGCTGTCTGCTGCTGTCATGGCGTGTGCTGTGGTGACGGCAGCCCTTCCGCTGTCTGCGGTATCTGCTGCGGATACCACCGAAGTGACATATGCCGCAACCATTACGCTGAACGGCACCTCTGCAACGGCTGAGGGCGAGCATGTCAGCGTGGACGGCGCAAAGGTGACCATCAATGCATCCGGTGCCTATCTGATCTCCGGTACGCTGGAAGACGGTCAGATCATTGTCAATGTGCCGGATACCACGGCTGATCCGGAAACGGTCAAGCTCTTTTTCAACGGCGTAAACGTGACCGGCAAGACCGATGCTGCTCTTTATGTGATGAATGCGGAGAATACCTCTGTCAATCTGATGGACGGCACCGAGAATTTTCTCAGCGACGGCGATGCTGTGTTTGATGCAACTGCAACGGCATCAACGGCAGTTGTATATGCAAAGGACGATATTACATTCAAAAGCGGCGGCGAACTGGGCAGCGGAAAGCTCACCGTTACTGCAAATGCAAATTACGGCATCCACTGCAATGACGATCTGAAGTTTACCGGCGGTGATGTGAAGGTCAAGACGGAAACGGAAGACGGCGTGCGCGGCAAAAAATCCGTCACGATCAAAGACGGCAAGCTCGATGTCAATGCGGGCGGCGACGGTGTCAAGTCCACAAAGGGCGATGTCGTCATCACCGGCGGCGATACCGAGATCAAGGCCGGCAATGATGCGGTGCAGGGCGAGATCTCTGTCCAGATTTCCGGCGGCTCCCTGAAAGCAAACGGCGACCGCGGTCTGACCAATGCCAATACGGCAGCAGGCAATGCTGTCACCATTACCGGCGGCACGGTTTTTGCAACTGCGACCGAAGTGCAGGCGACCGTTGCAAACAATACACAGCCGGTTCTGCTGTTCCAGACGGCTGAGGAACAGGTGAAGGATCAGCGTATCGAACTGATTCGCGTGACAGACGGCGGAAGTGAGACGGATCCTGTCTTCTCCAAGAACCCGAATAAGAAATTCAGCTATGTGCTGGTTTCCGATCCGGCATTGCAGGCGGAAGAATCGTATACACTGCAAATCGGCGGCAATCCGATCAAGAGTTATACATTCAATGAAGAAACGGTTTCGGGCAGCACGATCACCCTGACCGACAGCATTACCGCTGTTTCAAATGTCATCCCGGGTGCTGCTGCGGCAGAGGAAGCCAATATGGATATCAATGAGGACGGCGATGTGGATGTTTCGGATGCCGTGATCCTGGCACGCTTTATCGCGGAAGATTCGGAACTGATTATGTCACCGGTTGCCGTTTCCCGTGCAGACTGCGATCGGGACGGTCGTGTGACCAGTAATGATGTCATTTTGATCTTGAAAAAAATTGCGCATCTTTTGTGAAAATTGCGCAAGAATGCGGTGTAGGGGGCGCTCCTGCACCGCATTTTTTTTATTTTTTAGAAAAAGTGTAAAAAATCACAAAATAGACTTGCAATCGTTCTGAAAAAATGGTATAATAATTCTAATTGATAATTACAATGCAATTTTCACTGCATTTCTTATCTAATGTATCCATGATAAAGGAGGCTATGGCAAATGGGAGAGCGTGTTTTTACGCGGGAGGATGCGAAAGGCTTGATCCGTACAACTTCCGAAAAAGTTAGAATCCCTTCTGATTTTACTGTGATTGCGTCAGGTGCACTGGCTGGTTTTTCTCAGGTGAAGGATCTGACCATCCCGGAAGGCGTGAAGCGGATCGAATCCCATGCATTCTATACCCGCAGCTTCAAAAATACCAGTAATATGGAGCATTTAACGATCCCATCCTCTCTGACACAATTTGATCGCTGGTGCTTTTATGACTGCAAAGCATTGAAAAATATTGATCTGCCGGAAGATTTTTCGGAGCAGCTTGCGCTGGAGCTGTTTTGCCAGTGCCCGACTGCCGTGGTGCGGTTCGGAAAGAAACTGATCGGTGCTGCCAAAAAGAAAACCATTCAGCAGATCATGGATGAAAGTTCCGGCATCCTTTCGCTCGGTTCGGCATCTCTGCTGACCATTGAACCGGACGGCACACTTCGGATTCCGCAAAATTATACCATTATTCTGCCAAATGCCATGCGGAATCTTGGAAGCCGCGGCATCAAGAAGGTCGTGATCCCTTCTACGATCCGCCTGATCTCTCCCAATGCATTTTCATTCCTGAACAGCCTTGAGGAAGTGGTGATCGGTGCCGGTTCGGAGTTTATTGATAACTGCGCATTTGCCGGCTGCCGCTATTTGAAAAAAATCATGATTCCGGATTCCGTGAAAAAGATCGGTGTCGGTGCGTTTATGAATCTGCCGTCTTTGGAGAGCATCCGCCTGCCTTCTGATCTGGAAGCAATCTCCGATGAGACTTTCAGCGGCTGCCATGCACTGAAAAAGGTGCATTTCGGCAATCGCATCCAGCAGATCGGTGCGGGTGCATTTGCCGGCTGTACTTCACTGCGCGGTATGATGCTGCCGGAATCCGTCAAGCAGATCGGAAACAGTGCATTCTGGGAGTGTTCCTCGCTTCAGCGCCTGTATATTCCGGCGGGCTGTGAGAAGCTGAAACAGTCTGCGCTCGGAAGCTGCCCGCGCCTCTCAACACTCTATATGCCGCGGATTATCCGGGATGCAAATGAGCAGAACCGGATCTTCGGCGATATCACAGCCCCGAATATTACATTTATTGATCCGGGAACACCGCGTCCGGATTGGGATCTCTCCCAGCTTCCGGAAGAGCCGGATGAATTCCAGGTGCCTGAAACGCTCTTTGCAAAACCGGATCATGCAAAGAAAATACAAGAAGAACCGAAGGAATATGTCCCGACATTTGCAGGACATCCGCAGCAGGAACAGCCGCAGGAGCCGCCGGTGGATGCTGAAACCGTGCGGAAACTGGAACAGATGATCGTGCAGATGCAGGGGCAGATGGATCGTCTGGCGAAAGCAAGCGCTGCGCAGATCCCGCAAAGTGAAGTGCATGCAGATTCGCTCCAGACCATTACTTCTGATCTGGAAGCACTTCGCTCGGATTTCGATGCGGCAAAATCGCTGCGTGATTCTGCTGCCACATTGCAGAATCTCCAGAAACAAATTGATACATTTTCGGCAATGCAGTCGCGTATGAATGAGATTGCGAAATTGCAGGAAAAAGTCGATGCAATCGC
>DMBA01000380.1 GCA_003446315.1 Ruminococcus sp.
TTTTATTTGCGCCGCACACCGGAAACCGCACCGGTTTATGCATTGCTCAGCGATTTGCTGACTGCATCATCTGCGGATTATCCGTCCGGCGCTGCATTGTCCATGCGGCTGGATTCACTCTACGCCGCGGATTTCTCCGGCAGAGTCTCTTCATGCGGTGACCGCGCCGCCCTGATCTTCACCGCCTCATGGCTGGATGACCGTCTGGCACTGGAGCAGGAACCGGTAACCGCAGAAATGCTCGCACTCGTGACCGGCTGTCTGCTGCATCCCAATGCGGAAAACGGCGCATTCTGCGATCCGGAATTCCGCATCTGCAAGCAAAATCTGCTGGACGACATCGACTGTGAAAAGAACGACAAGCGGGAATATGCATTGCAAAAAGCAGTTGAGCTGGCATATCAGGGAGAACCGGCTGCCATCTCTGTACGCGGCAGCCGTTCCGATGCAGAAGCGATCACACCGGCGCAGGCATATCAGGTCTGGCAGGAGATCCTGCGCACCGCAGAGATCCGGATCTATTGCGTCACGCCGCAGCCGGATCCGACCGTTGCCGCGCATTTGCAGCAAGCATTCGGCGCATTTACGCCCGCTGCACCGCAATCTTTTTTTGCACCGAGTCCCTGCAAAGCAAAACCGGCAGTCTCCGCCGAAACGATGTCGGCAGAGCAAAGCAAGATTGTTATAATGTATAAATATGACGATCTCACACATGAAGAAGAATATATGCTTTGCAGTCTGCTGGGCGGCATATCCGATTCTATGTTATTTACGAATCTGCGTGAAAAGCAGCAGCTTTGTTATTATATTCTCCTGCAATGCGCACCCTATAAGCACACGATTTTTATTGACTGCGGAACAGAAACCGACCGGCTTGAAACGGTACGGCAAAGCATACAGGAACAGATCACCGCGCTGCAAAACGGCGCTTTCACCGATCAGATGACGGAAAGTGCTGTCCTGCGATATGAGCGCATCGCCGCATCCGCCGCCGATTCTGCCGCCGGAACAGCCGGTGCACAGATTGCACGCGACCACCGGCAGGATCACCGCACACCCGCGGCATTTGCGGCAGCACTCCGCGGACTCAGCCGCACACAGATCGCAGCAGCAGCCCAAAAGCTCCGGCTCGATTCGGTCTTCATGCTGCGGGCAGACGGAGAGGAGTCAGCCGAAACATGAAAAAGCACAATATCGAGCGCCTGACAGATCCGCATACCGGAGATGTCTGCTGCCGGATCCGGCATGCAAGCGGACTGGAGATCCGTGTGATGGAAATGCCCGGTTTTTCCACTGCATATGCACAATTCGGCACGAGATTCGGCTCCGTTCATACCCGTTTTCAGATCGGGGAAACCACCGTGCAGGTGCCGGAAGGAACCGCGCATTATCTGGAGCACAAGCTCTTTGAAAAGGAAGACGGCGATATCTCTGCGGCATTCAGCAGACTGGGTGCAGCCGATAACGCCTATACGGATTTTGACCGCACGGTCTATCATTTTCAGACACAGCGCAATTTTCCGGAAGCACTCGCCGTGCTGCTGGAATTCGTGCAAAAGCCTTATTTTACACCGGAAAGCATCGAAAAAGAGCGCGGCATCATCGCGCAGGAGATTCTGGAATCGCTGGATGATCCCGCAACGCAGGCATTCATGCAGATGCTGCAAGGCATGTATCACAGGCATCCGGTCCGCAGGCATGTGCTCGGCAGCGCGGAAAGCATAGCAGCGATCACGCCGGAGATCTTATATCAGTGTCACGCAGCGTTTTACCGTCCGGAGAACATGGTGCTCTGCTGTGCGGGCAATGTGACCTTACAGCAAGTGCTGGAAGCCGCAGACCGCATTCTGCTGCCTGCACCCGCATCACAAGCCCGCGGGGTGCTGCTTCTGCCGGATGAACCGCAAACAGTGCGCCGCAAAACGATGCAGCGCAAAATGGAAGTCGGAAAGACACAGTTTTGCATCGGATTCAAAAGCCCGCCGGCAGCGCCGGAGCAGCAAATGCGGGAATCCCTGCTGGTGCTGCTGACGGCTGATCTGCTGATCGGCGAGATCGCACCGCTGCACCGGGAGCTGCTTGCATCCGGTCTGATCAACGACACTTTTTCCACAGACTGTTGTTTTGGAGACAGTTGGTTCACCTTTTTTGCAGAAGGCGAATCCGATGACCCGCAGGCAGTCTTGAATGCGCTGCTTTGCGAGATCACCCGCATGCAGACAGAAGGCATCGACAGTGCCCATTTTGCAGCACTCAAACGCGCCGCATACGGCGAGGCTGTGCTGGGCATGAATGATCCCGGAACTGCCTGTGATATTTTACTGGAATCCTATTTTGCGGGCAGCGGCTCACCGTTTGACCGCACGGAGATCCTCGCATCCATCCGTCAGGAAGATGTGCAGGAATGTCTGCGCACCCGATTCTGCGCGGATCAAATCTGCCTATCGGTCATAGCACCGGAATACTCATTTTGAAAGGACGATCCGATCATGTTTACTGCTTTACTCAGCGCGGCAGATCCAAACCGCATTTCATTCCCGAAGCTCGGCATTGAGCTGACTGTTGACAGCACCGCATTCACGCTGTTCGGGCTGACCGTCACATGGTATGGTGTTCTGATTACATTCGGCATGATGCTGGCAATGATCTATCTGTTTACGCGCATCAAGCAATTCGGTCTGGATTCCGACCGCGCCATTGACGGCATCATCGGCGGCATCATCGGCGGTATCATCGGAGCCCGTGCATATTACGTTGCGTTTCACTGGAGCGAATATGCCGGCGACTGGAAAGCCATCATCAACATCCGGAACGGCGGTCTTGCGATATACGGCGGCATCATCGGCGCGTTATTGGTCGGCTCGGTCATCTGCAAGCTGCGAAAAGTGCGGCTGCTCCCGATGTATGACATTGTCTCCATCGGTTTTCTGATCGGGCAGGGCATCGGGCGATGGGGCAATTTCGCCAATCACGAAGCATTCGGCAGCAACACCGATGGTTTATTCGGCATGACCAGCGGCAGGATCAGTGCATGGATCGCCCGCAACATCACCGACGGCTCTGTAAATCCGGATCTACCGGTGCATCCCTGCTTTCTCTATGAATCCATGTGGTGTCTGCTGGGATTCATCGTGCTGCATATCATCTCGAAGAAAGCGCGGAAATTTGACGGTCAGATCTTCCTGACCTATATTATCTGGTACGGCACCGGCAGATTCTTCATTGAGGGTCTGCGCACAGACAGCTTATATCTCGGCACCGTAAAGGTATCGCAGCTTGTAGCAGTCGTTTCGGTCGTCACGGCATTCATCCTGCTGATGGTAGGGCTGAGCCGTACCAAGCGCATGGGCAGCGATTACCAGCTTTACTGCGACACTGAGGAATCCAAAGCACTGCTTGCAGAAGCGGCGGCGAAGGAGCAGGCGGCTGCGGAAAAGCACGGAAAGCATATTGATGAAGAATCGCATGTGGTGCTTGCAGAAGAGCCGGAAGCAGAACCGGCATCTGAGCAGCCGGCAGAAGCAACAGCAGATCCGAAAACGGCAGAGGAGATCAAAGCAGAGAAAGATGCGAAGATCGAAGCGCTGCTGGATGAGATCGCAGCGAAGGCAGAAACACAGAGCAAGGAATCCGATCACACAGAAGAATAAATGCAAACAGGAACAGCAATTCATCTGCTGTTCCTGCATTTTTATGGGATGCGCAGAAGCCCCGCTGCAAATGATCGAAAGTCCGCCGGAGGATTTCTGCAAAACTGATTGCATTTTCCTTCATAATATGTTATAATTTATGAGGCGCATGCATGATGCTGCAATCCGTATTTCTTGGGCATGCCAACCGCATTATGACTCGATTGGAGAAAGATTATGCCGCTTATCAATGCCAAATGCACCAATTGCGGTGCCGTGCTGGAAGTCGATCCCACGAAAGATGCCATGATCTGCAAAGCATGCGGAAGTGCATTTGTTGTAGAAAAAGCAATCAACAACTATCAGACAAGCATCACCAATCATATTCAGGCATCCACAGTCAATATCATGCAGGAATCCCCGGATTTCATCATCTGGGCAGGCATGCTTGTCAAATATTCCGGTGAGAATCCAGATGTCACCCTGCCGTCCCATATCACGATCGTCGGATCATCCGCCTTCAAAGACTGTGTGGGACTGCGCAGTGTTGTCATTCCGGAAGGCGTTGTATCCATTGAGCCGCATGCATTTTCCGGCTGTACCAATCTGCGTCTGGCGGAGCTGCCGGATTCCCTGAACGAGATCGGCAACTTTGCATTTACGAACTGCACGAATCTTGCAGAGATCAAAATTCCCGCCAATGTCAAACGCATCGGTGATTATGCTTTTTTCGGCTGCGCAGCACTGACCGTCATTGATATTCCGGAGAGTGTTGCACGCATCGGAAACGGCGCATTTCAGGGCTGCGATCATCTCAGCCGTGCCAATTTGCCGCCGAATGTGCAGGTCGCACTGAACAGTTTTGCATCCGGCAACCTGAATCCGCGGGAAAGCCACTGGGAGCAGGAACACGCTGACGGCTGTTATATCGCCACCTGCGTTTACGGCTCTTACGACTGCCCGCAGGTCTGGATGCTGCGGCGATACCGCGACCGGATCCTTGCCCCGCACGCATGCGGCAGAGCATTCATCCGGCTGTATTATGCCATCAGCCCGAAACTGGTCAAATGGTTCGGAGAAACCGCGTGGTTCCGTCGGTTCTGGCGCCGGTTTCTGGATCGCAAAATCGTGACGCTGCGTGAAAAAGGCTTTTCTGATAAACCTTATCGGGATATCCGCCAAAAAGGAGCCGGACAATGAATCCGATGCAGGAATATTACAATGCGATCATCGGCAGTTATATCGGGGGGACGGTTCTTTGCCGGTCGCATCTCACAAACCGGATCTTGATTACGGACTGAAATCAGAAAGTTCGTTTTCATATCATATCGAGCGCAGCGTGCTTTCTTCTATGGAAGAACGGCTTTTCGATGCACCCGACTCCATTTCATCTGTTTACCCATAATTACATCATAAATCAGGAGGAAACTATCATGGCAGAAATCATTGACGGCAAGAAAATTGCCGCAAACGTGAAAGCAGAGGTTCGCGCTGAGGTCGAGAAGCTCAAGGCAGCAGGCGCAAAGCCGGGACTCGCAGTCGTGCTGGTGGGCAATAACCCCGCTTCCCGCGTCTACGTTTCCAATAAGGAAAAGGATTGCGCAGAATGCGGCTTTGCATCCTATGAGTATGCACTGCCGGAAGAAACAACCGAAGCAGAGCTGCTGGAACTGGTCGCAAAGCTGAACGCAGATGACACCGTCAACGGCATTCTGGTACAGCTCCCGCTTCCGAAGCAGATCTGTGAGCAGACCATTCTGCATGCGATTTCTCCGGCAAAGGACGTAGATGCGTTCCATCCGGAAAATGTCGGCAGAATCATGATCGGTGACTACAACTTCCTGCCCTGCACACCCGCAGGTGTCATTGAAATGCTCGATGCCATGAACATTGACATCAACGGCAAACACTGCGTTGTCATCGGCAGAAGCAACATTGTCGGCAAGCCGATGGCAATGCTCCTGCTCCACAGAAACGGCACTGTCACGATCTGTCACTCCCGCACAAAGGATCTCGCAGAGCAGACCCGTCAGGCAGATATTCTCGTGGCAGCAGTCGGCAAGGCGGATTTCGTCACTGCGGATATGGTCAAGGAGGGTGCAGTTGTCATTGATGTCGGCATGAACCGCAATGCAGAGGGCAAACTGGTCGGTGATGTCTGCTATGACGAAGTTGCTGCAAAGGCTTCTGCAATCACACCGGTTCCGGGCGGTGTCGGCCCGATGACCCGCGCGATCCTCATGCGCAATACCCTGACCGCCGCAAAGCTCCAGATGAAATGATGAAAAATGCATCTCCGGTGGATTAAAAATGGGGGCGCTGCCCCCAATCCCCCGCTGTGGACGAGTCCCCAGACCCCACTTTTTATATATGATTAAGAAAGCAGTGCGCTGCGCTTTTTCGGCAAAGACGATCTGCCTGTTCCGGCGTGCAGAGCCGAAAAGATCGTTCACCGGCTGACGGAAAACCGCGTGCTGATCTGAACAGGAAGAAAACATGCAGTATAAAGAATACGGTCACAGCCGCGAAAAGACAATTCTGCTGCTTCACGGCGGCGGGCTGTCATGGTGGAATTACCGCGAAGCAGCAGAAATGCTGAAAAATACATATCATATTATCATACCGGTTCTGGACGGACACGCGGGAAGCGACCGGCATTTTACATCAATCGA
>DMBA01000198.1 GCA_003446315.1 Ruminococcus sp.
CGCTAAAGTCCTGAATCCTATATCAGAATAACCCGATAGAAGTATGAAGATTGACAATGAGAAAATTTCCCCAATGGCTTATTCGATCACCGCATCCTTGAGCTGCACATAAGCACCGGTCTCATCCTCATAGGTATTGAATGTGCCGTGAATGACGATCTCCGAACCCAGCTCCGGATAATCGTCCGGATATTTGTGCGCACCGGCGAGTACAAACTCAATGCCCTGCGCACAGCAGGCGGTCGCATCGGAAATCAGCACGGCAAAATATTCTTTGCCTGTTTCCGAATCCTGATAATAGTCAAAAGTCCCCTTTGCACGGACAAGATCGCCGTCATAATCGGTTTCGCCGAACACCATGTCATAAACCTGTGCATAGACCATATTGCTGTCCAGCGTTGTCAGGTCAACATCATACTCGCCGTTTGCTGCATCCGGAACATCCACCGTCGGTTCCGGCACTTCCGTGGAAGCATCCGATGCCTGTTCCTGTTCCGCGATCAGATCATCCACTTTCTGTGTATTGGGTTCGCCGCAGCCGGTCAGAAGCAGTCCGCAGCACAGCAGCCATATCATTCGCTTCATACATTCATCACTCCGTTTTTGATTCTTGGATTCGTTCTGTCTGATTCAGGCAGCAGCAGCGCAGCGAATACTGCTGTCATGATACGCTTCATCTGCGCACCTTTCCCGTAACTGCGGAGATGCCGCAGAAGATCAGAAATACCGCAATATCCGCTGTGACGATCGTTGAACCGACCGGCGTGGAGAACAGAATCGACAGCATAATCCCGACTGCTGCACAAAGCACCGAGATCACCGCTGAACAAAGAATCACCCCGCGAAAGCTCCGGAATACGCGCATTGCCGACAGCGCCGGAAAGATAATCAGCGCGGAGATCAGCAGCGAACCGACCAGATTCATCGCCAGCACAATGATCGTTGCCGTAATCATCGCTATGATAAGATTGTACGCATCTGCGTTGACACCCGATGCCTTGCAGAAACTCTCGTCAAAGGTCACGGCGAAAATTTTGTTGTAAAACAGCAGGAACACCGCAATCACAATCACTGCCATGATGACGCAGAGTGTGACATCCGATTTTTTCAGCGTGAGAATGGATGTGGAGCCGAACAGTGTGCTGCACACATCGCCTGTGACATTTGCCGAGGACGGAAACAGATTCATCAGCATATAGCCGATTGCAAGCGCACCGACCGAGATCATCGCAATCGCCGCATCTCCTTTGATTTTCGTGTTTTGTCCGGTGCGCAGCAGCAGAATTGCCGAGAGCAGCGTAACCGGCAGAATGATGACCATTTTATTCGTCAGACCGGTGATCGTTGCGACTGCCATCGCACCGAATGCAACATGAGATAACCCATCTCCGATGAACGAAAACCGTTTCAGCACGAGTGTCACGCCGAGCAGCGATGAACAGAGTGCAATCAGCAGCCCGACCGCAAACGCATACCGCACAAACGGATATTTGACAAAATAATCAACCAGTGTTTGCAGTTCATTCATGCTCCGCACCCCCTGCCGCTAAAAATGTTTTGCCGATCTCGCTCTCGCGGTATTCCGCAGTCGTTCCGAAAAAGCGCTGTGTCTGTCCGCCGATGTGCAGAATGTGTGAGGCATACCGCACCGCCGCGTGAACATCGTGCGAAACCATGATGATCGTGATGCCGTCACGGTTGAGCTTTGCAATCAGTTCGTAGAGGTCGATCTGCGCTTTCGGGTCAAGCCCCGTGACCGGTTCATCCAGCAGCAGCATCGAATCCGCCGCACAGAGCGCCCGTGCCAGCAATACGCGCTGCTGCTGTCCGCCGGAAAGCTCCCGATAACAGCGCCGCGCAAGATTTGTGATGCCGAGCCGCTGCATATTCTGCTCTGCGCGTTCACGCTCCGCTTTCGTATAAAACGGGCGGAATCCGCATTTTCCGAGACAGCCGGAACGAACAATCTCGCGCACCGATGCCGGAAAATCCTTCTGCACGACTGTCTGCTGCGGCAGATAGCCGATGCCGGTCACATTTCGCGTGATATTGCCTCTCTGCGCCGGATGCAGTCCGAGCAGCGTCTTGACAAGTGTGCTTTTGCCCGAACCGTTTTCACCGAGAATGCAGAGGTAATCGCCGCGCTGAACCGTGAAATCCAGTCCCTCCGCAACCGTACCTGTTTCATAGCCGAGCGAAACCTTTTCGCAGACGATCTCTGCGCCCATGAACATCGTCCTCCTTATTGCGCCGGAAACTCCGGATACTGTCAGGCTGTATCCGGAGTACCGCGTATTTTATTCAAACATCGAGACAACCCGCAAGCTGTCCGACAATTTCCGCTTTTTGGTAGCCCTTGCCGATAAACACAAGCTGATTGATGCGGTCACCGTAGGTTTTGTCCCAGTCATCCTGTATTTCCGGAAACTCCGACAGAATCAGGTCAAGGTCTTCCTTCGGTGTCGCTGCCATCCATTCGGAAAGCTCGGTGATGCTTGCATTTCGTCCTGCCTGCTCAAAAAGCTGGATATGCTTGTCATCATCAGAGAACCAGACATAACCCTTGGTGCGGATCAGCGCTTTCGGATAGTGCTCCACAAGATCGGTGAAGCGCTCGCGGTTGAACGGGCGGCGCTCCTCATAGACAAAAGAGGTGATGCCGTATTCATCCATGCAGGCTTCCTTTGCCTCCGGCTCATTGCTGTTCAGCGCACGCTGCACCGACGAGGACGCAAGCACTTCGTCATAATCAAAGGCTTCGCCGTCCAGAATCACAGCCGGATCCACATTGCCCTGCACACAGGGAATCATCTCCGCGTGAGACTGGAAATCGCGCAGCGCCGTTTTCACCTCGTCAAGCTGCGATTCCGTCAGCAGATCACTCTTGTTCAGCAGAATCAGATTGCAGAATTCGATCTGGTCGATAATCAGGTTAATGATATCGCCGTCCTCTGCTTCTTCATCTGATTGCAGATCGTGCAGGAATTCGCGGTAGATGCGGTCTGCATCCACAACCGAAACAATCGAGCTGAGATAGACATTCGTTTCCGGCTTTTCGTCCTCATAATCCAGGAACGATGCCGCAATCGCAGACGGCTCGCTGATACCGGATGCTTCCACAAAGACCGCTTCAATATCCGGTTCATTGGAAATGCGCTCGATCTCTGCGATGAATTCCTCGCGCAGTGTGCAGCAGATGCAGCCGTTTTGCAGCTCGACCATTTCTACCTGTGCGACTTTGTTTCCGGTTTTTCCAAGCAGTCCTGCATCAATATTGATGCTGCCCATATCATTGACGATCAGTGCGATTTTCCGCTGTTCCTGCGAAAGCAGATGCTGCATCAGCGTGGTTTTGCCCGAACCGAGATAACCGGTAATCAGGATCACGGGCTTTTTGCCTTCTCTCCAATCCGTGCTCACTGCAATGCTCCTTTCAGCGTATCGTAGTTTGCCTGCATCATAGAAAGATAGGTCGCGCCGCTGCTGACCTGATCTTTTGTCACGGATTGCAG
>DMBA01000298.1 GCA_003446315.1 Ruminococcus sp.
AGCGGCTGTTCTATACGCAGGGGGATTACGGGCTTTGGCAGTGCAGTGAGCCGTGCCACCAAAAGACCTATGACAATGAGGAAACGGTCAGGGCGATGTTTGCGCAGCAGAAGGATATGCGTGTTCCGTCAGAGCTTGTGCCGCATTGTCCCGTCTGCGGCAAACCCATGAGCATGAATCTCCGCGCCGATGATACCTTCGTCGAGGACGATGGCTGGCACAGAGCCGCAGAACGGTACGACGATTTCATACAGACGCATGAAGGGCAGCATATCCTGTTCCTTGAACTCGGTGTCGGCATGAATACGCCCGCGATCATCAAATTTCCCTTCTGGAAGATGACATATGCAAACCCGAATGCGGTCTATGCCTGCCTGAATTTCGGGGAAGCCTATGTGCCGGATGAGATCGCCGGACAGAGCATTTGCATGGATGCGGATATCTGTGAAGTGCTGAATGACCTGATGTGATTTGAGCCTTGCACGCTGGTTTGTGTGCAAGGCTCATTTTATGCCGATAGATGACTGGAATATTCTGCTTTTCATATGATTACAGCTATTTTGATCCCGCTTCCATGAAATCAGCAGAGATGCCCGCAAAGGTTCGGGCGGGGCATACACAAAGCATTATGAAAACAAAAAACGCAGGCTTCCCATATCGAAAGCCTGCGATCTGAATGCTGCTGACCGGACTTGAACCGGTACGGTGTATCCACCGAGAGATTTTAAGTCTCTTGCGTCTGCCGATTTCGCCACAGCAGCATATCACTATTATAACACAAATATGCAAAAAAGTCAATGGGTGACTGCACGAAAAATCAGGATGGACTTTCATGTGCGCAGAATGGGTTTGCAGCGCAGGATCGGACGGAACAGCCGGTTTTTTACCGATTTGCATTGACAGCAGCCGGAATTTGTGTTATACTGATTATCAATAATAAACGATGATCTTGCACTGCTTTCGGGGAAGGAGATGCACTTATGATGGAAGATATCGGGCAGTTAATTGATATTGTTTTGGAATGCCTTGTTTTTTTGGGCACTCCGATTGCACTCGTCATCTGGTTTATCGTTTCATTGGTGCGGTTTCTCAAAACGCCGAAAACAGATGAAAAACGGAACATGTTACGGAAACAACTGATTATTTCATCCGTTCTGCTCGGAATTCTGATAGCACTGATCGCAGCACTTTTCATTATGCTGGCGATCGGTATTTCACATATGTGAGGGCAACCATGAAAGATGCTACCTTTTATAAGCTGCTGGCTGCGATCGTCATTCTCGGCACTTTGGTCACCGTGATTCTGCTCGCAGTCACCAAGCAGCAATATGACAATTGTTCCATTCTCTCTTATATTGCAAACGGACGGTAATGATATGAAACGATTGACAAAACAAATCCTCGCACTTTGCGGTGCTGCGGCTTGGTTTGCTGCTTTTGATTTCGTTGTTTATCAGAATGTCACCAAACGCTGTGTCGATTACACAAGCGCGGAAATGCAGGCGAAATCTGTTGCGGTATCCGAATATCTGCCGTTTGATGCGGATTCAAAGATCGCAGCAGCATCCTCTGCACTGACGCTCTCGGATCATCCGCCGGTGATCGACGGAGCTGCCGGATTGTTTCCGCTGTATTCGGCATTCGTGCACGCGGTTTATCCGGAAGAAAGTGTGCATTATGAAGATGATGCGTTTACGCCGGACAGTGCGATGCAATACAGCAATACCCGCGGCGCTTATCAGGGGATTGCAGACGGTACTGTGGATATTGCCGTTTGTGTGAAGCCCTCTGACGAGCAGCTTGCATATGCCGAAGAAAAAGGCGCTGAACTCGATTTTGTGCCGCTGGGCTATGATGCATTTGTGTTTCTGGTCAACGGGAAAAATCCGGTGGAGCAGCTCACCTGCGAACAGGTGCGGGCGATCTATCGCGGGGAATATCACTTCTGGAGCGAAGTGGGCGGCGAACATGTGCTGATCGACCCGAAACAGCGCAATGCCGGCAGCGGCAGTCAGAGCGCCATGGAATCCTTCATGGACGGGCAGGAAATGCATTCCAATCCATTCGGATTTCTCGGAAGTGCGATCGGGTTTTCTTTCCGGTATTATGTTTCCGATCTGGTCGGGGATGACCGCGTCAAAATGCTCTCGCTGGACGGCGTTTCACCGACGCCGGAACATATTGCGGACGGCAGTTATCCGATCGTCAGCACGTTTTTTGCAGTTTACAATAAGCAGAATCCGCATCCGGATCTGCCGGAACTGCTTGCGTGGATGCAGTCGGATGAAGCACAGAAAATTGTGGCGGATACCGGCTTTGTGCCGCTGCATCCCGCCGCATGAATACTATTTATCATAAAAAAAGACGCACGCTTTGCAATGCAGAGCTGTGCGTCTTTTTGATATGCGGTTTTTGGAATTATTCCGGATTCTGCGCTTCCCATTTGATATTGGAAAGCGTGACCTGATGTGCCCCGCATGCGGCTGCATTGCCGATGCTGCCAAGCTGGAATTTCAGGTCAACGGTCATGTCATCTGAAAATGTGACCGGAAAACAATAATGCACCGGTTCTTCCGTCAGGGAAACCGTTTTATCCAGATAGCGCGTATAAGCGGCATCTTCTGCGGTCACGATCATATCCCGCTGCGCTGTTGCGGATGCATCAAAAGAAAGCTGATATGTTTCACCTGCGCGGACTGCCTGCGCCCGGATCAGCCCCATGATGCTGTATTCCAGTGAACCGACATCTGTCACGGAGATCACGGAGCAGCCGTCTTTGTTTGCAACCGCTGCCGCTGCACCTTCTATATAGGAATCCAGCGGCAGGGATGTGACCGCTGTCGGCGAAAAGCTGCCTGCATCATAAACACGAACATAATCAATGTCGAAATGCTTTTCTCCGTCTTCGAATATGGTCGGGTCGCCGTAGATCCCGTCAACGCCGTCAAAATGTCCGCCGACTGCAAGATTCAGGATCATATAAAAATTTTGGTCGAACGGGGCAGGGTAGGCATGGTTTTCGGAATACCAGTCTGTCTGGGTGCTGTAGCAGAAATCATCCACATACCAGCGGATCTCTCCGCGTTCCCATTCGATCGCATAAGTGTGCCAATCCTGCGCGGATGTGCCTTCCGGAAATGCGAATGTATTCGTCAGATAGGTGTTGTTCGGCCAGACATCGCCGAAATGGATCGTGCCGCAGATCTTCTCCGGTGTGCTGCCCCAGCCTTCCATAATGTCGATCTCTCCGGAAGCTGCCCAGCCGCCGTATGCGCTGTCTTCCGGCAGCATCCAGATCGCAGGCCAGAGCGATTTGCCGGCATCACAGCGTGCACGCACTTCGATCCTGCCGCCGCATGCCGAGAATTTGTGCTGCGAACTGAGCCTTGCGGAAGTGTATGCGTAATCGCCCTGAACCGCATCATGATACGATTCATGACGGGCTGCGATCGTCAGGATGCCGTCATGCACGGATGCATTGCGGTCTGTATAAAACTGCTGCTCGTTGTTGCCCCAGCCGTTTGTGATATAATTGCCGTTGGCATCGAGTTTCCAGTTGCCGCATTCATATGACCAGTTTTCCATATTCAGCGTATCGCCCTCAAATTCATCTTGCCAGACGGGATTCTGATCCGGATGGGCGAGAAGCTGCTGTTTCAAAAGCGTCAGATCAACGGCTGTGAGTTTCCCGTTTCCGTCCAGATCGGCGGTGGATGGATCAAAGCAGCCGGAGCTGTCGTTTTTCAGCAGATATTGCTGAAGTGCAAGGACATCGTATGCATTGACCGAGCCGCTTCGGTCAACATCGCCGGGAACGGGCTGCGGCAGAGTCAGCGCCGATGCCGGAAAGATGCCGGCAAAGAAAACCGATATTGCTGCCGCGGCTGTTATGATCTTTTTTGTCATTTTGGATCCTTTCCTTTCCTGCATTTTATGCGTCCGTTTCTGCTGCTGTGCTGCCGAGAAACCGGAAGCCGCTTTTTTCTGCGATGCCGCCGGTATATGCAAAGTCATACAGCAGGATCATTGCATTGCACGGAAAAGGCAGTTTGTCGCCGGTCTGCGCCTGCATTGCCGGGATCACGGTGTCATCATATGAACAGCCCGCAAGCAGCACTGCCAGAGAATCCGTCGGGGCAGCATGCATTGCACATTCGAAAAAATCTTCGTCAAAATCATCCTGATCTATGCCGAAATCTTCCAGAAACGGAGCAGAAATATCTGCGCCGTCTTCGGAATAAACCGGTTCTGTATACGCTTCCAGTTTTTCTTCTGAATCCGTATTGCCGATCCAGACGGAAACAACTGTCTGTGCCATGATAACATCACTCCTTTTGTATGTTGGTTTCATTATACCATGGCACATGACAATTGTCAATGCAAAATATGACTATTCTGCTCCGGCGTGCTGATCCTGCATGCGGTTTTCTGTGAATCTGCTTGCGATCCGGCGTTTTGCCTGCGGCGGGGTGTAGATCCATTCATCCATATGATCGCCGGTGAAAAAGTATTTCATCGGGGGCGGTGCAGCCGGTGCTGCTTCGTCAAAGACATCAACGATCGCCAGCTTGATCTTCATGCGATCCGGCACGATGCTTTTGATGTAAACGCTGGCATGCTGACCGGGTACAACATCCGCCCGCAGATCTGCCAGACCTGCAAGATTCGGTGCCAGTTCAATGAAAATGCCGTAATCTTCCACGGAACGCACTATGCCTGCGACCGTTTCACCGGCGGAAAAACAAGCCGCATTTTCCATCCATGTGCCGAGCAGTTCCTTGTGCGTCAGGAGCACTCTGCCGTTCTCAAATCCCTTCACCATCACGCGGATCTCCTGTCCCACCCGGAAACGGTCGGCAGGATGCGAAATGCGTGAAACAGAGATCGCGTCGATCGGAATGAGCGAGGGCACGCCGCATCCGATATCGACAAAGCACCCGAACGGCGCAAGATGTGTGACACATGCCGGAATGACATCACCCGGTTGCAGGTGACTGAGATAACCGTCACGGCAATGCTCCTGCTGCATGCGGCGTGACAGCACGGCATACGGTGTGCCGTCCGGATCGCGGGCGATGCGCAGCACCGAAAAGCATACCGGTTTATTGACACGCGAAATCAACGCAATATCGCGCGTTACGCCCTCACTGATGCCGATGGCACCCTCTGTGCGCGGGATCATGCCGCGCATGCAGGGCAGGTCTACATGCAGATTGTGACCGCTGTCACAGACCCGCACACGCGCTTCCAGACGCTGTCCGCTTTCCATGGCTGCACGCAGCCCTTCCTCTGTAGAAAGTGCTGCATAATTCTGCGGGGAATGCAGCAGGCTCCCCTCCGGTAAATAACAGGATCGCTGTTCCATTTTTACCTCCATATTCTTTTGAGCAGTATTTTTTTGACCGGAGTGCCCGCATTGTGCGATGCTGTAAAAAACTGTACACGGCAATGCTGACCGGCATGCTCCGAATCCGTTCTTATTTTATGCGGATTTGATGTAGAGAAAGCGCAAATTTTCTGCAAAACCGGATTTTTTTTTCGCAGAGAAAGGGTTTTATAAAATTTAATGTCGAAAATGACATATGTCCGCGACCGGCGGACAAATTAAATGCTGAAACTATGTTGTAAAATATCGGAAATACGTTGATTTTGCGGTTTGACAAAGCTAATTCATAGAAACGCACGAAAAGGAATGATAAAAGTTGTGCACTTTTGACCTTGATTTTTTCGTCGAAATGTAGTAAAATCATTACGGCTAGGTGTGATTACCGGTCTATCAGGTGCCGGCTGCACCCTTTTGCATTCTATGCATCCCAATACAAAATCACCTGATTCTCCCGTGCAGTATGTACGGAAAGTCAAATTCAATCGTATCTCAATCATAAGGAGGAAACGATTCATATGGCAAAGAAAATCGCAACCATTCCCTTTACGGGAACAGCAGAGCAGGAGCAGGAGCTCCGGGCTGTCATTGATGCACTCAGAGATGATCCCGGATGTCTCATGCCTGTCATGCAGAAGGCGCAGGAAATCTATGGCTATCTCCCGATCGAAGTGCAGAAGCTGATCGCTGAGGAGCTGGATGTTCCGCTGGAAAAAGTCTTCGGCGTGGCAACCTTCTATGCTCAGTTTACCATGTCTCCGAAGGGCAAGTACCGTATTTCGGTCTGCCTCGGAACCGCCTGCTATGTCAAAGGCTCCGGCATCGTCATGGAAAAACTGGAGGAAGCACTCGGTATTGAAAGCGGCGAAATTACGCAGGATGGAAAATTCTCCCTCGATGACTGCCGATGCGTCGGCGCTTGCGGTCTTGCCCCTGTCGTCACCATCAACGACGACGTTTACGGCAGATTGCAGGGCAATCTCAAAGAGGTTCAGGACATTCTCGCAAAATATGCCGATTGATGCCGGCAGAACAGGAGGTTTATTATGAAGACTTTGCAGGAGCTCACTGCAATCAAAGAGAAGATGCGCAAAGAGATCGCAATTCGTCTCGGCGAAACCGCTGACGGTGCGAAGTATGAAAAGCATGTTCTCATGTGCGGCGGTACCGGATGTACTTCTTCCGGTTCTATGAAGATCGCGGACGAACTGGAAAAGCAGATTGCCGAAAAAGGTCTGAAGGATAAGGTGTTTGTCGTTCGTACCGGATGTTTCGGTCTGTGCGAACGCGGCCCGATCATGATCGTGTATCCGGAAGGCTCTTTCTATACACATGTGAAAATGGATGAGATCACCAGAATCGTGGATGAACACCTCATCGGCGGCAAGCCGGTCAAGGAATTCCTCTACGATGAGACTGTTGTGGAAGGCTCTGATGATATCAAGTCCCTCAATGAAACAACATTCTATGCAAAGCAGAACCGTGTTGCACTGCGGAACTGCGGCGTGATCAATCCGGAAGATATCAATGAATATATCGGCAGAGACGGCTATGAGGCACTCCATAAAGTGCTTACCTCTATGACACCGGAAGAGGTCATTCAGGAAATCCTCGATTCCGGTCTGCGCGGCAGAGGCGGCGGCGGTTTCCCCACCGGTATGAAGTGGAAGCTCGCACGCAATATCGTGCCGGATGCCGATATTAAATATGTATGCTGCAACGCCGACGAGGGCGACCCCGGTGCATTCATGGACCGTTCCGTGCTCGAAGGTGACCCGCATGTTGTGCTCGAAGCTATGACCATCGCAGGTTATGCAATCGGCGCACAGCAGGGCTATATCTATGTTCGTGCAGAGTATCCGATCGCTGTTGAAAGACTGCGCATTGCCATCAAGCAGGCAAGAGAAACAGGCATGCTCGGCAAGGATATCTTCGGCACAGGCTTCAATTTCGATATTGATCTGCGTCTGGGCGCAGGTGCATTCGTTTGCGGTGAAGAAACTGCTCTGATGACCTCCATCGAGGGCAACAGAGGTGAGCCGCGTCCGCGTCCGCCGTTCCCGGCTGAAAAGGGTCTGTATCAGAAGCCGACCATCCTCAATAACGTTGAAACTTATGCGAACGTTCCGCAGATCATCCTCAAGGGTGCAAAGTGGTACGCTTCGATGGGTACCGAAACCGCAAAGGGTACAAAGGTCTTTGCACTCGGCGGCAAGATCAAGAATACCGGTCTGGTCGAGATCCCGATGGGCACCACGCTCCGCGAGATCATCGAGGAGATCGGCGGCGGCATCCCGAACGGCAAAAAGTTCAAGGCTGCGCAGGCAGGCGGCCCTTCCGGCGGCTGTATCCCGGCTCAGCATTATGATGTCAGCGTCGATTACGACAGCCTCAGCAAGATCGGCTGCATGATTGGTTCCGGCGGTCTGATCGTTCTGGATGAAGATAACTGCATGGTCGATATTGCAAAGTTCTTCCTCCAGTTCACAATGGATGAATCCTGCGGTAAGTGTACGCCTTGCCGTATCGGTACCAAGCGTTTGTATGAGATCCTCGACCGCATTACCAACGGTAACGGCGTGATGGAAGATCTGGATAAGCTCGAGGAACTCTGCAACTATATTAAAGCAAACTCTCTCTGCGGTCTGGGTCAGACTGCTCCGAATCCGGTGCTCTCTACACTCCGCTTCTTCCGCGATGAGTATGTTGCACATATCGTGGACAAGAAGTGTCCGGCAGGCGTCTGCAAGTCGCTGCTTCAGTTTGTCATTGATAAGGATACCTGTATCGGATGCGGCATGTGCGCAAAGCAGTGCCCGGCATCTGCGATCGCAAGAACCGATTACACCGCCGAAGGTCATAAGCTCGCATCGTTTGCGATTGATCCTTCGAAGTGCGTGAAGTGCGGTGCATGTATCGAAAAGTGTAAATTCAAGGCAATCAGCAAGCAGTAAGGAGGCGTGAGCTAGCATGAGTGATATGGTAAATGTAAAAATCAACGGCTTTGCAGTTCAGGTCCCGAAGGGATCTTCGATTCTGGAAGCCGCGCGTGCAGCAAGCGTCACAATTCCGACGCTTTGCTATCTGAAGGATATCAATGAAATCGGCGCTTGCCGTATGTGTATTGTCGAAGCTGCCGAAATGCGCGGCCCGAACCTCGGACCGGCAAGAATGGTCGCAGCATGTGTCTATCCGGTTTCCGAAGGCATGGAAGTGCAGACCAATTCTCCCAAGGTGCTCGATTCCCGCAGAAAGACCATGGAGCTGATCCTCTCCAACCACGATAAAAAGTGCCTTTCCTGCGTCCGCAGCAAGAACTGTGAGCTTCAGCAGCTCGCACATGATCTCGGCATCGAGAATTCTGATGTGTATGCCGGCGAAAGAACCGAATATGCCATCGACGATTCCGCTGCACATATGTACCGCGATAACAACAAGTGCATCCTGTGCCGCCGCTGCGTTGCTGCATGTGCAGTCACACAGGGCATCGGTGTCATCGGCGCAAACGAGCGCGGCTTTATTACCCATATCGGTTCGCAGTTCAATAAGGGACTTGGCGAGACTGCATGTGTCTCCTGCGGTCAGTGCATCACTGTCTGCCCGACCGGTGCAATCTCCGAAAAGGACTTCACAAACGAAGTGTTCGCTGCAATCGCTGATCCGACCAAGCACGTTGTCGTTCAGACAGCTCCGTCTGTCCGTGCAGCTCTTGGCGAAATGTTCGGCTATCCGATCGGCACAAATGTCGAGGGCAAGATGGTCGCTGCACTGCGCAGACTCGGCTTCGATGTTGTCACCGACACCAACTATGCTGCTGACCTTACCATCATGGAAGAGGGTACAGAGCTGATCGAGCGTGTTACCAATAACGGCGTTCTCCCGATGATTACTTCCTGCTCTCCGGGCTGGGTCAAGTTCTGTGAGCATTACTTCCCGGATCTGATCCCGAACCTCTCCACCTGCAAGTCCCCGCAGCAGATGCAGGGCGCTGTCATCAAGACCTACTATGCAGAAAAGATGGGCTGGGATCCGAAGGATATCGTTTCTGTTTCCATTATGCCGTGTACTGCAAAGAAGTTCGAGATCGGCAGACCGGATCAGTCTGCTTCCGGCTATCCGGATGTTGACATCGCTCTGACGACCCGTGAGCTCGGCAGAATGATCGACCGTGCAGGTCTGGACTTCAAGTCTCTGCCGGAAGAAAAGTTCGACGATCCGCTGGGCATCTATACCGGCGGCGGTCTGATCTTCGGTGCAACCGGCGGCGTTATGGAAGCTGCTCTGCGTTTTGCTGTTGAGAAGATCAGCGGCGAAAAGCTCGCAAATGATAAGGTTGACTTCACAGAAGTCCGCGGCATTGAGGGCATCAAGGAAGCAACTTATACCGCAGGCGGCGTGACTGTTAAGGTTGCTGTAGCAAGCGGTCTTGCAAATGCACGCAAGCTGATGGACAAGGTTCGTGCAGGCGAAGCTGATTATCAGTTCATTGAAATCATGGCTTGTCCGGGCGGATGTGTCAACGGCGGCGGTCAGCCGATCCAGCCGGCTTCTGTCCGTAACTTCATTGATCTTCGCGCAGAACGTGCAAAGGCACTCTACAGTGTCGATGCTGCAATGGATCTGCGTAAGTCGCAGGATAACCCTGCAATCCAGACACTCTATAAAGAGTATCTCGGTGAGCCGGGCAGCCACAAGGCACATGAGATCCTGCACACCAGCTATGTTGCAAGAAAGGTCAATTTCTGATTTGACAAACGATCAGCCGATCCGGATATCCGGGTCGGCTGTTGTTTTAGAAAGGGAAAATATGGAAACGGCTTGTGAAATGATCGCAAGGGAAACAGATGCAAATTTTGTAAATCTCATTATCGCGCTGAAAACATATGACCGGAATGCGCTTGTCAAGGGCGTTCCGGCATGGCGATTTGTTTATCATACGCTGCATTCTGCGGATAAATGGTTTTTCAATCCGAATGTTTATGCCGAAAGACCCGGATTTGAGGCGGGTTCTGATAATCCGTTCAAGCCGATATCTCATGAATGGAGCGATGCAGAGCTGCTTGACCTGCTGGAACAGGTGCGTGCAAAAACAATGGATTATCTGAAAAAACTCGATGACAGGCAGTTGCATGAATGTCCGCCGGATTGCAATTTTACACGGCTGGAATTGATTTTGATGCAGTTTCGGCATATGTCTGTGCATATCGGGATGCTGCACGGTCTGACTGTGGAAAAGACCGGTAAATTTCCGCAGTATGTCAGTCCGCATTCGATGGATCGTCTGCAAAACGGATATTGGGATGCATGACCGGCTTCGCGCCTTTCAGACATCACAAGGAATGACGTTATCAACATCATAGTTTTTCTGAAAACGCCAAAAAACCGAAAAAGAACTTGACGGGAATTGCAAATTTATGATATGATAAAAGAGTAAATTGAAATATGTCAGGAAGGAAAAAGATTATGGACGAGGATCGCAATCAGGTCGGAATGGAATCGCTGGAATCGGCTGCGGTTTCGAATCCGGCATATCCGCCGCAGCCGCAGGAACAGACACCTGCGCAGCAGCCGGCATATCCGCAGACAAATGCGCCGCTGACCGGTTATGGGAAGACTCCGCCGCAGCATCCGGCTTATACGCTGCCTGCATATGGTCAGACGGCTCAGACACAGCAGCCCGCATATGGTCAGACGG
>DMBA01000319.1:0-7017 GCA_003446315.1 Ruminococcus sp.
ATGTCGGTTCCCGCTTTTTCTGATACACTTTATCACGAAGATTTCTCCCACATATCATCTGCTTTTTCTTTCAGAATCAGGATCGTATCTTTGTTTTCTGCAATCAAATCATTATAATCCGCTTGTTTGGCGCTCAGATCCTCATTCAGTTCGATGCTGTATGTTTCACCGTCCTTTTCGACCTGTACGCCATAATGGTTATTCTTCCATACATTCGGCCATATAATCAGTGCGACTGTGCTGTCCGGTGTTGCAACGCACAGATTCCCTGTGAAAGAAAGATAATCCGGGAGCTTGGCGTTAAAAAGATAACCGTCTTCCGCGGTGCGTACATAGCTGATATGTTCTCTGAATGTTTCGAGGTTTTCTGTATAACGGTTATAACGGATATTTCTCCAGCACAGCCAAAAAGCATTATAAAGGAGAAAGGCAAGCACGATCGCAAGAATCATGAAAAGCCCCTTTTTCTGTTTCGTTTCCTCTTTCACAGTGTAATCATCCTTTCTCCGCAGCTTTTGTATTTTTCATCATGCGTGACCATAATGACCGTTTTGCCGTCACGATGCATGCCTTTTATGATCTCAATCACAGCATCACCGTTGGCACGATCCAGCGAACCGGTCGGTTCATCGCAGAGCACGATGCTGCATTTTTTCATCAGTACACGCGCAAGCGCCACGCGCTGCTGTTCTCCGCCGGACAGCGAATAAACTTTTGCGTTTTTCTTGTTCAGTAAGCCGACCTTTTCAAGCGCTTCATCCATGCCCATACCGGAACTGTTTCCTTTTGCGATGAGTTTCAGATTCTCCTTCACGGTCTTTTCTTCCATCAGCGCAAAATTCTGGAACACGAAGCCAACCACTTCCCGAAGATACTTTCGCTGATTGCGCTTTTTGCCGATATCCATTCCGTCCACTGTGATCGTTCCGGCATCATAGGATTCCAGAGAACCGATCATATTCAGAAGTGTTGTTTTTCCGCAGCCGCTTTTCCCTGAAAACACAACAAAATCGCCGTCTTTGATCTCAAGATTCAGGTCATGAAACAAGACCCCGTCAGGGAAACGCTTTTCTAAATGTTCTATTTTTATCATAATACTGCTCCCTTCAATGCCTTCACAGTGCTGCGTTTTTCCCATATATAGGCGGCAAACAATGTCACTGCCCAGTCGAACACCAAAACCAGAACGATTCCGGCAATCATATATGCCCAGATGTGTGCGAACATGGATATGCCAAGACAAATACAAAGCGTACCGTTAATCAGAATGGTGAACAGGTTCAGCAGAAACAGCAGCTTGAATTTTGCAGCCACACTATATCCAAGTGTCGTTTTGATCGCAATTTCCACCGCTTTTGCTGTGCAGATAAACCGCACAACCGTCCATGTCACAACAACATTCAGGATCAGAAGCGCAATCAGAACCGTCACCGCCATGAAAGCGGTTCTCTTGTAGCCTGAAAGCAGTCGTTCATAATTTGCGCGTGCGTTTGTCTTGTTGCTCATGCGCTCAGAAAGATCATATTCTGCTACAAATGCATTCCATTCGTCATCTGATACCCGGACATGCGCAGATTGCAGAATATACATGCCGTTATAATAATCTGTGATATCCGCTTTGTTCAGAATAATCAGCGGATTTTTATAGTAGCCGCCTGTAATGCTGCTGCTTTTGGTCATGCCGATCACAGAAAAGTCTCTTTTATATGTGATGACATCATACGCTATATTCTCCGCAAGATACATTTGCGCAAGGAATTCCAGATCTTTTACGCCTTCCTCACGCAGCGATTCCGGCACAAGAAAACAGAGCTTTCCGGTTATATTCTGCGTATCCAATTCCGGACATGCCTCTCTCAGATAATCCTCAGCCCCGGCATTGAACATCAGGCACGGATTTCCTGTGAACGCCCCGTTATCCAGAAAGACATTCAAAAACACATCTCCTTTTTTCTCTTTCGCAGCAAAAAAGGATTCAATCGCAATTTCTGTCGATTCGAGTGTGCGATCCGAAGCGTCGGCGGAAATGTAAGCATAATCGCGCAGATCCGCAAAGAAATCATCCTCGCTTTTATATACGACGTATTCGGATATCATCGAAATAAATGCCGTCATACTGAACACGATCACTGCGGAAATGATGACACGGAAGACATATCCTGCCGTAATGGTAAATTTGCCGATCAGCGCTCTGCTCAGATCCCTTTTATAATGATTCCGGCTGAGAGACATGAAAATACAGATATCTGCAAGGCACAGGATCACAAGGGCACAGATCGGAATGGCACTGTAAAAATCAGAATGAATCCCAAATGGTTTCCGGATGATGTTGTATGCTGCCAGATATGCCGCAATGAAAAAAGCAATATCCGCCATAAAATTCTTCACAATCACAGCATAGGGGGAAGCGCCCATAACAACTTTCAGCATCGCTTCTTTCTTTATCACGGACACTTCAAAAATGGTTATCAGCATAAAGAACAGCAAGCCCACTATCCAGATCGCAGCGATATTTCTGACCGCATGCAAATAAGTGTAACCTTCATTCGGAAAATTCCCGCTGTATTTATCTATGAGTGCGGATTTGAAGTTCCTTGCATCTGCAAGATCTCCTATGAAATAGAAATCCTCAATTCCGTTCATATCAGGGATGCTGCTGAATTGCGCAAACCGAAGTATGGTATCGCCGGTGAGGATGCTGTGATAATCACCTTCACACAAGCGGCTGTTTTCTTCCAGCGTTTCGCGCACGCCGTCCATGCCATAGACTGTAATGACAGTCTGATAAGATGATTTCAGTTCCCTGACAACGGTAAAGATTTTCAGGTGATTCCGGGCGGCTTCCTGTTCCAGTTCCGCTTTCATTTCCTGCGATGAAACATGATCCGGCAAATACATGGATGTCCGGATATATTCTGTTTCAAAACTATCCATATGCAGCAGAAACATCTCACAGGTGAAGACCATAACAACCGTAAGAAACAGGATGTAGATGATGTATTTTAATGTTTTCAAGTTTGTTGCCCTCAAGTTAATCAAATCGTTTATCAAAAAGAGAGACCCAAATATGCTTGGGTCTCTCTTTGCGTTTTATCAGTAATACATATAATAGGATACAGAATTGCCCTTGTGTGTGACATCGACTCTGGAGAGCTTTCCGCCCGATTTTGCAGAACCGGTATGCCAGCCGCTGCCGTTATAAAGCGAAGCATAATGCGAATTTGTATCGTGTCTTGCCCACGCATAATCTTCATCAGTTGCCCATGTATTAAAGCCATAAGTCAGGCAGCCATCTCCGTCGCTGACTTCCTTATAGCGTTCCCAGGACGAATTGAAAGAAGTTGCACTTGCGGAAACATTTGCCGCAGATGCACAAAGGCTTGCAGGGATCATAACAATGCCGGAAAGCGCAATGCTGACAGCGGCTTTCACAGCGAAGCTGATGTTTGTACGGTTTTTCATAATGATTCTCCTTTTCATTAGTAAACTGTGATTCGTGTGTGTGTGTTGTGTTAGTTTCGTTTATTGCGTATATGGATATATCCTGATCAGGAGCAATATTATTATACTTCATCTATTCGTTAAATACAAGGTGTACTTTTGAATATTCATAAAAACATAATAATTATTTGTTTATAGAATATGCGCAAAATAATGCACATTGTGAAGACAAAACCTCTATTAACTACAACCATAATCCCTTATTGACTGCGTTTCTGATCTTTGCTATAATAATAGGAGCAACGCCGAACCGCATGCAAACAATCCGGAAAAAAGGCTCAAAAAGATGTAATCTGACCGGTGCTTCCGGTGTCCGTTATAATGAAGCTGCTTCAAACCTGAACAGAAAGGATGCTGATGACTATGGATGACAAGGAACTCATTTCACTGTACATAGACCGCAATGAGCAGGCAATCAGCGAAACGCAGCGCATTTTCGGAAAATACTTTTATACCATTGCACATAATATTCTCGGCAGCAACCAGGACGCAGAAGAATGCGTGAATGATGTTCTGATGCGTCTATGGGATCACATCCCGCCGACAATCCCGGAGAATGCGAAAGCGTATTTTACATCTGTTGCCCGGTCTGTTGCCAATAAGCGCTATAAAATGAACCATGCGCTGAAACGCGGCGGCGGTGAAACACCCGCAGTTTTGGATGAACTGTATGACTGCTGTCTGGATTCTGATTCTGTGGAACAGCAGATCGACAGAAAAGCACTCAGTGATGCGATCAATGCATTTCTGGAAACGCTCAAGCCTGAGCATCGCATTATATTTGTATTACGATACTGGTCTGTATATCCGGTAGACGAAATTGCAGAAAAACTGGATATTTCCCACTCAAAAGTGACGGTTACACTGATGCGTACCCGTCAGAAACTCCGGAAACATCTCGAACTGGAGGGATTTTTATGAAACCGATTGATCTTTTCGATGCAATGGACGGCATTTCTGAAACATATATCCGTGAAGCAGAACGGGCAGTCGAACGCCATGCCAAAAAAAGAAACACTGCCGTCCCAATTGATACAGCAGCACAGGAAACGCCCGATGCAGTGAAGCATCTGAAAGCGGAAGGCAGCATACACAGCAGAAAACCGGTCTGGCAGCGCATTTCAACAGGCATTGCAGCAGCGGCAGCCTGCGCCGTATTTGTCGGCGGCGGCTGGTTTATCGTGCAGCAGAAAAAGCCGATGCAGCCTGATATTGCAAGCAATCTGAGCGAAACATGCGAACGAAACCTTCTCGGCGGCAGCGGAACGATCCGCATTGCCGGCAACATGGATCTGCTCTATGATGATGAAAAAGTCTATCCCCGTTCTGCCAATTACGAAGCAGCCCGCAGCGCCGGTGTGCTGAATGATTTGCAGAACCGGCAAGCCCTGAATGATATTTTCTGGGACGGTGAACAGCTCTATCACGCAGAAGGCAACACGCTTTATCGCATTGATTCTGCCGGCAATCACATCGGAGAAGAACCGTTTTTCACGATCGACTTTTCTCAATATAAAGAATATTTCCCCGATTCTGAAATAGCAGAAGCACATTTCATTGCGATCCAAAAGCTGACAAACGGCGAAAACGGCTCAGGCAGCGTTTATTTTCTCGGCTTCCATCTGAAAGACGCAGCGGATCAGAACAGCACCGCATTATGGTATGCCTATGATGCAGAAACCGGTCAGCAGGAGCTGCTCGTGACGGATGAAGCGGAAACGCCGGAAAAAGCGGCAAATCATGCACCGCAAATCGCTGCATGTGACAGCAAGCACGCATTTATCTCCTGCGATGACTGCATCATAGACCGTGTCGGATGGTTCCCGTTCAATCAGGAGCCTGTCACCAATAAAGATGCACTGAAATGCGGCGGAACAAACTGGATGACAGCAAACGGCAGTCTTTACCTTTTGATGCATGATACGACCGCAGACAATGCTGAAGCCATCGCAGATGTTACGCCGGACAGCTACGGCAAATTCGATTCTGAAACCGGTGTATATACGGAGATCCTGCATGACCCGGATTTCACGGATTTCATCCCGTATGACGGAAAGATCTACGCCATGTGCGGCGATTCAAAGCTCATCTGTGCAGATCCGGAATGGAACGAAACCGAAACGATCTTTGATTTCAGCAGCGACTTGCCGAAAGAGATCACAGATGCATTTCCGAATGCGGCACCGGATCAGCATGCTGCACCGGTTCTTGAAGCAGTAGACGAAACCTATCTCCTGCTCAACTGCCCCTTTACAAATTCTGCCGGCTATCTGCTGATCGACCGTCAAACCGACACTGTACACTATTTGTGCAAATCCCTGCCTGAAAACGGGGAGCAGGATACACCGCAGCAGAAAGATTCTGATGCACAAAGCGAAACCGTCAATGTATTCGGCGGCAGCGGCACACTGTATCCGGTCTGCCGGACAATTCAAGGTGATGCATCGCTATACCGCGATAACAACAATTACTACTATTTTGATGGAACCACATGGTTCCAATGCCCGATCACAGGCAATCAGTTCTCGATCATTTCCGATCCGGCAAATCTTCCGGATCTTCCGATAAACGGCGTGATCTCTGACGGCGAACGCATTTATACACCTGAAATGGAGATCGTTTCGGAAGGAAGTGCCGAAAATCAGTTTGATCCTTCTGCGGTGCAGGCTTATCTGAATAACCTGAACGAACAAGCAGAATCCAAAGGCTGGCATTATGACTGTGATAAGATCTGGCATATCCGTGATCGGTATTTCATCATAATGAAACCCCTTCATATTCTCGGAACAGAGCCGGATCAAGACTTGTTAAATACAACGATCGAAATCTGGACTGACAACAGCGGCATCATTCTTTCTGATACAGAAAAACATACCCCCGGATTGATTTATTATTGTTCTGATGACAAGCGCAATATGTATGTGATTGAAGGGACCGGATTTTATCTGGTCGACTGCCCCGGCTATGAGACAGACGAAAAACCCGATCCTGAGGCTTACGGCGAGATCCGGGAGGCATACAGTGTGGATGAAGACGAATATTATCTGGACACGAATTACAGACTGTATACCAGAGAAAACGGTGAACCGGTTTTGATGGACGAAGGCCCGGTATATTCAATGGATCTGTTGCTTGCACCGGATCACAGGGTGTTCTATTCGCATTCGGAAAACCATGGCGAATCGCTGTATCTTTGGAACGGCGGCGGAAACAAAACGCTGATATACAAGCCGGAAAACAATGACTTCCTGATGCTTTGCGGATTTGAACCGAATGCATCGGGCGGATACAGCATCGTTCTTTTCCAATGGGGTAACGCTATGGAGACATCGAGCTTTGTGTTCATCGACCCTGACACCGGTCAGATCGTAAAGCAGCTTTCGCTTTAATCCCTGCAATATGAACCAACCGCCGCCTGCAAGCACGCAGACGGCGGTTTCAGTTTCTCAAAAAGGAATTGCTGCGGAAGGTTCCGGCTTATTTCTGATATTTCGCTTTGTCCATTTCGCGGATCGC
>DMBA01000319.1:7077-7228 GCA_003446315.1 Ruminococcus sp.
GCGCGGCGAATCTTTCCGCTTCCGACGGTTTTCGGGAGTTCCTCAACAAATTCCACAACACGCGGATACTTATACGGCGCAGTACCCTTTTTCACATATTCCTGAATATCCTTGACAAGCTGCTCAGACGGCGTTGTACCCTTTGTCAGCA
>DMBA01000024.1:0-274 GCA_003446315.1 Ruminococcus sp.
GCTCTGTCAGGATCGTGCCGAGCGAAGGGTTTGTCTCGTACCAGTTCTCCGGATCGTGTGCGTCAGTCAGTTCCGGTACAGACCATTCTGCCCAGAACGAGTTTTCACGTCCTGCCGTGAGCACGGATTTCCGGAATCTCAGGAACACATCGCCGGAAGAAACTGCGGTCGGCGGTGTGCCGCACATGAGCGTCTGCGGGTTCTGTGAGTCGGTAACGACATATTTCAGCGCAGATTCCTGATCGGAAGTATATTCCTGCGCCTCGTCGATGAT
>DMBA01000024.1:400-3699 GCA_003446315.1 Ruminococcus sp.
GCAACAGCTTCCGAACCGTCTTTCAGCCATTCGATGCTGCGGCGGCCGGCAGACTTGTATGCTTTGAAATCCTCATCCTCGCGGTATCCGATCTTCGTGAGCAGTCGGGTGACTTTTTCCCATGTGCTCGCAGAGGTCGATTCGCGGTGCGCGGTGTAAAGGCATCGCCGTTCATGTGTGAGATCCCAGAGCACGCGCATGATGAGTATTTCAGACTTTCCGTTCCGGCGCGGGATAGACCAGCCGCATTTCATGTGGATCCACAGCCCGTCATCATCAACAGCCATGATATCTTCGACCATGAGCACCTGCCAGTCCTGTGCGGTGCGGCCTGAGCGGTTGTAAAGGTCAACGGCTTCCGTCCCGATGGATTCGGAATACGGCTGCCGGATGCAGATGGTAGGAGTTTGTTTGCCCAGACGAACTTCGTCCATGCAAAAAGCTCCTTTCTTATACCGACTTCCAGTCGTATGTGAGCGGCAGCGCACGGTTGGAGACCAGCTCAATGCCGGTCGAGACTTCCCGTGTCGCTGTCATTTTATCGGATTTATGCTGATTGCAGTTCATGTGTGCGAGCTGCATATTGCTGATATCGGACGGATGCCCGCCCTTTGCAAGCGGAATGATATGGTCAATGCACGGGCTCATCGGATGCGGCCATTTGATCCGGAAGTCAACCGGCTTGCCGCAGATCCCGCAGACCGTCTGCGTTGCATAGATCTTCTTCTTGTTCGACTCGAACTGTGCCCGCTGCGGGCCGTTGTGGTCTGGGCGGGCGTTGGCTTTGGGTCTGTCTCTGGGCATGGTGTTCTCCTTTCAACGAAACGCATGCGTGCGTTTGGCGTGCGTTTGCGTGCGTTTTGGGCATGAAAAAAGCACCCTTTGCAGAGTGCTTGGTTGATATTCTGTTCAGATTACAGCTCGATGCCGTAGATTTCGGCACGCAGTTCAAGGATATGCAGATATCGTGTCATTGCTTCTTCCTGATCCCTGCAAAGGTGCTGATTCTGGTCATCCTCGATTTTTTCGATTCTGCAAGGCTGCAAACGGCTGGCGGTTTCCTGCTTTACGTTCCACTTGTGCAGCTTTTCGAGCCGTTCTTTGAGCTCTTTGTACTCGGCTTTTAGCCGTTCTTTCCAGTCTTCCATGTGATAAACTCCTTTCAAATTCACTATAAATTCACTTCAAATCCACTCTATTGACAGCCGTTTGCGACTGATGCGACTGGGCATGAGAAAACCCGCTCATTTCTGGGCGGGTTTAGAAATCATCTCATCAAATAAGCGATCAATTTCTTCAGGCGGAAGATCCAGAACCAGATCGTCGATCGTTTCTGTATCATCAAAATCCATTTTTCCGTTATCGTTTTTCATAGAAGAACCCCCTTAATTCAGAAACAGTTGACCACGCATTATGACGTGCTTCGTAATCTTCAAGCATAAGCCTATTCTTATACTTGCTGACAGAAATTCTAAAGTCTCTGACGCCTTCGTACTCTTTTGAGCCGTCAGCATATGTGATAATATCGCCCGCTGTACCAAAAGTATCACGGAACACATACACATCACCATTATGACCGCACGCAATTACTTCAAATAAAGAGGCATATTCAGAAGAAGTTGCATAATCATTTGATGAAAGCGGCGAACTGTTAGGATGATTATGTATCATTATGATACTACTTTTTCGCCGACTTGTCAAGCTGTTTTTCAGAGATTCTGGCATATCGACACCGTTTTCTTTCTTGCCTTTGACATAAGAAAATGTTTTGCCTGTATGCGCATCAATAAAAAACGCTTCTTCAAAAGATGTCCCATTACGATTCTTGATGATTTGTCTACACGCTGCAACCACAGCATCTTCAACAGCTTGATTCTCATATTTGCCTTTGAATTTCTGTGCAAATGCATCACTGTTGATATAATCAAGATCAGCAATCGCAGAATCGTTTTTGCCAGGCTTAGACTGAAAATCAAACACTTTCAACTTCTTCTCATTCTGCAAAGCCAGCGCCTGCTCATGTGTCTGTACAGTGAGCCGGTTCCGCTCCTGAATCGCCGCAGCATCCGTGGTCAGTTCCAGCCGCGCAGATGCAAAAAGCACATCCTCATCGCTGAAATTGGTCAGGGTCAGCGGAAACGTGAAATCGTTTTCTTCGTTTTTGATTTTTCATATTTTTCATTCTCTCTGCATTGAATTGTTTATACTATATATAAAAGGGAGATTCCGGTGCACCGACCTGCTTTCCCCTTTTCTGCAAGACATTTGAAACGGACGATCCGACAAAAAAACGCCTGCCCCGGCACAGATTTTCATTGGAAAGCCAGTTTTATTACAGCACATTATTTCTGATATCACAAGCGCCAAAAATATTAAATTTATCTAAATTCAAGCCCTTTTTCCGATGCGATCATCGTGATAATGACAAACAGTCTTCATTATATTTGGTAGAATACCATACAAAACATCAAAAGCGCGATCGCCGCAGCAGCGCAAGAAAATCCACTTTCGCACGACCTTACAAAGAACCCTTCCAGCCGCATCGACATCATTCAAGAAAAAACTGTAAGGATTGTCAAAAAGTGATGCCATCTTTTCCGTAATGCACAAAAACCTGAACAAAAATTTCTTTTTTCTTCTCAAAAGTGTTGATTTTTTTTTGAAAGTGTAGTATAATGATAATCGTAGAATCATAAATACTCTGCGGAGGTTTCACCATATGCATGTAGACTTGATTACCAATACCAAATCAAACCCGAAGGTGATCCACGGCACCGAGAACGGAAAGCGGACTGCCTGTGGCATCAATCTCACAAAGCCGGAGAATATCGGCATGTTTGCCAGCTCCGGTACCATGAACGATGTGATCCAGATGACCTGCGAAAAATGTAAGACCGTGATCGCAAAAAAGCTCATCAAGGAATCCAATCGTGAAATGGCGGCGCAGTTGAAAGAAGAACAGCGCCAGCTCAAGCGGGAACGTGCCGCTGCAAAGCATAACCACCACCACCACGGTGGACAGGAAGTGCCTGCCGCACCGCAGCCGGAACAGTCCCCTGCACCGCAGAGAAGCGGATTTGCACCGCCCCCTGTGCGGAAACCGGCTCCTGATCCGAAATCTATGGTAGCACCGCCGCCTGCTGCACCGACCGCGCCGACACCGATGCCGGCTCCGATCCCGCCCGCAGCTTCCGGCAATGATGTGCTTTCGCAGTTTGCGGTTCCAAGCGTACCTGCACCGGATCCGCTGCCGGCACCTGATCCGATCCCGACACCTGCACCCGTACCGGCAAATGATG
>DMBA01000175.1:0-29853 GCA_003446315.1 Ruminococcus sp.
GCATATTGTTCTGCATATTCACGGTCATGCGAGACAATAATGACCAGTTTCTCTTTCGAGAGCTTTTTCAGTGTATCCAGAACCTGTCTGCCGGTGTTGGAATCCAGTGCGCCGGTCGGTTCATCTGCCATGATGATCTCCGGATTTTTGACCAGTGCACGGGCGATTGCGACACGCTGCTTTTGTCCGCCGGAAAGCTCATTCGGATTGCGGTCGCCGAAGCCTTCCAGATCCACTTCCTTCAAGATGCGGTTCAGTTCTTCATCGGACGCTTTTTTGCCTTGCAGTTCCAGTGCCAGTGCAATATTGGCACCGACGGTGAATTCTTCCAGCACGTTATATTCCTGAAAGATGAAACCGACGTATGTATTGCGGTAACTGTCAAAACGCTGCTGGTCGAAATCCTTTGAGGATATGCCTTTGATGATGATTTCGCCGTCATCGTATTGATCGAGACCGCCGAGCAGATTCAGCATCGTCGATTTTCCGGAACCGGATTTTCCAAGCAGAAAGACCATGCCTTTTTCCGGGAACCGCAGCGAAATGTGATCGACTGCCGTTACCGGCGTGCCCTTTTTGGGCTTATAGATCTTGAATAGATTTTTGGTTTCGAGCATTGTTGTTCCTCCCCTAACCGCAGATATGTTTGAGCAATTTTATTATAGCAGATACGACATTAAGATACAAGTGGTTCGCTCTTTAAGTTTTTATGAATATGGACATTCCCATTCACCCGGCGGACATGGTTTCGACACAAAACGGAATGCCCCGAAACAACCTGCATGCAGACTGCTTCGGGGCAAATTGCCATATGATTTTTTGTGCCTTAGTTGCCGGTTTCACCCGGGAGCATACCGCCGAGATCAAAGAACTGGCGCTCAACGGCAAGTGCGCTGCCGGCGAGGAAGGTATCTTTGCCGCTGATGCCGCTGAATACGAGCTTGATGCGGCGGGAATCACCGGTCAAAGATGAGAGCTTTTTCTGGAGATAATCAAATGCTTTCTCGCAGAAACGGAAGCTCTGGAGTGTTACTCTGCTTGCAGAGGAAAGCGTTGCGTAGTTGTAAATCAGGAATACGAACCGGTCAATGAGCGTTTCGATGATCGGTGTTACATCCGGATCGCCGGCGGTGTAAAGATCATTGATCTGCTCGATGGTCAGTTTTTCGCCCTTGACCGCTGCGACCTTCTCAATCAGTGCGGGACGGGAAATCTCTGCATGCACGGAACCATCCGGATAGCCTTCCTTCTTGATGCCGTTCATGCATGCAACGGCTCTGCTGATCGCGGACGGATCTTTGCTGCATCCGCCGATGATCTCATGACCGACAATCAGTGCAGAATAATAGCTCTGACCGGAATATACAAGAAGCTGGCTTCCGCCGGCCATATCGCTGTAATCAATATTGGCAAGGGCATAAAGGCTGATCGCACTTGCGGTCTGAACCGGAACGCTCAGCTCCATCTCAAGGAGATAGCCGAGCTTCTCATAACAGACTTCACCCTTCTTGAACTCTCCGCGGAGCTGTGCGCTGCGGGACGGAATGACACCGACACCGAGTCCGAGAATCTGCTTGTTGTTCAGATTGTGCTTTTTCAGCAATTCGCGGCAGCTTGTGACAATGAAAGAAATGATCTCATCCGGCTCGGTGGAATCGTCGATTTCTTTGTAGCACTGACCGATGACCTCGTTTGCAAGATTCGAGATGCCGACGCTGATACATTCTTCGTCGATGATCGCACCCAGCACATATTTATAGTTGGGATTGATGCGGATCATGGTCTTCTTTCTGCCTTTTTTCTTCGGCTGATCGGCAGCATCCGGAAGGGGCCCGTTCATATCTTCCAGAATATTCTGTGCGATCATCTGGTTGGTGATGATCGTGACGGCAGCGCGGGTCAGGGAAAGCTGTGCTGCAATATCGACTCTTGCGAGCATGCCGGACTGACGGATCGCCAGCAGGATCTGCTTTCGGTTTCTGCGTTTCAAATCAAGTTTACTGATACCCTTTGTATCCATACTGTTTCTTCCTCTCTGTTTTTTTTGGAAAATTTTGAATTTGTTTTGGAAAATCTGTCTCGCACAATAAAACAATTGTATTTTCGTTTCTTTTATTATATCTACGTTCTGTGAACAATTCATGAACTTAAAATGAAACTTGTGTAAAATAAAAGAACAATGATTTGTAGATTGTGCGAAATTGCGCGGTTTTGTCTATATTTCCCAAGATGTCATACATTTAACGTCAATCCTGCGGTGCAAATGAGGATCGGAATGATATACACAATTAAGAAAAGCATGAAACAGACCGATTTCTGAAGATGCATGGCATATTTTTCGAGTGTGTGCACCGGCAGCAGCCTGCGCTTTTGCAGCAGCAGCCAGAGCACAGCCGAAAGGATACCGGCAATGCCGAGCAGAAGTCCTGCCGGAAGCCCCTGCACATGAAATGTCAGTATCACATGGCTTTCGCCTTCCGGAATGCGGACTGCCATGCGGCAATCGCCGAGCCGTGCGATCGCTGCAGGCTGCCCGTTTACCGTCGCGGTAAAGCCTTCGTCATAAGCCGCAGAAAGAATCAGCGTGCGCGGGCGATCGGTGGAGCAATTGACCGTATACACGCCTTTTTCATAAGATAAAGATGCGCCCTCTGCCGAACGGAGCGCGGTTTGCACAGCATCCGGATCTATGCCGAATACCCCAAAGCTGTCACAGGAAAAGTCATGATGCACCTTCACGCTGATGACCACATAATCATGATCGGCTTCATGCAGAAGCTGAATGCCGTTCAAATTATTTTGCGGATAATCCGCCGCTTTGGTCAAGCCGTTGCAAAGAACAGAGACTGCGCCGTCCCGCGGGGTGCCAAGCTCTGTACCCGTCTGGGTGTACAGATCAAAATACAGCGCCTGATGTGCGGGCACAAACATGGAATAACGGATCTCGCCTTCCTTGTTGGGGTCGATGCGCGTGCAGATGGTGTGCCCTTCTGCATCCGTGCGAAGCTGCACATTGTCAGTCGCAGTCGGTGCATATTCGGTGACGGTGTTTACAGGACAGCCAAGCTGCGCTGCAAGCATCCGCTGTACGGCGATCCGGCTGCCTTCCGGCAGAGCTGTCAGCGTTTCCGGCGCTGCATCTGTATAAACTGCGGGCGGAAGCGTCAGCTCGCTTTCTGCGATCGAGAGGATGCCGTCTGTCCAGACCGGCTTTGCCCATGACGGGAAATCCGTGCGTGCGCCAAGCTGATAACGGACGTTCCAGATCGCATCCGAAAGGAGCGTTCCGCCGGTGGAAGGCACTTCCATCCAGTAAGAGCTGTAACCCAGCCGCTTCATTCCGGTGAGAAAATCGGCGCGGGTCAGTGAGGTGTAATGTGCGAGTGTCGGGTATCCGAGTGCGCCGAGCATATTGGCATGTGCATATTTTCGGGTCAGTCGGATCCGGGCTGTATTGTCATCCGGCGTGAGCTGTTCTGCTGCGGACATTGTCTGTGCAAGCAGCGGGTCATCATTGGCTACAGCGCCGAAATAGCAATCATAATTCATGAGGAATTCACAGAGAAATAATCCTGAAAGCAGCGCACAGCACAGCTTTCCGGAAATCAGACGTATCTGCTTGCAGGATAATGCAACGGAATACGCACAGGCACATATGCCGATCCATAAAACGGAAAGCATCGCATTGAGCGCACTGACCCATAGATCATTGGCATAAGAATACAAATATTGCGCAAAACAGATGTGCAGGGCTGCACCGGAAAACGGTACCGCGGCGGCACAGGCTGCCAGAAATGCAAGCAGAAACCGCTTCTGTGAACGGGATGTCTGTTCGGAATTGTCAGCGTCATCAGATGCGAGCTGTTTTCCGGCAAGCGTCAGCATCAGCAGGATCGGGATCATGCCCCAGCGCAGCGGAAATGCCTGATAACTGCCGGTGTGCCACATAATATTGATCGGATCAAGCAGCAGTGCCGCTGCGAGCAGCCAGAACAGCATGCGGTCGCGTTTGGCAGCGCTTTTTTTGCCCAGTGCCGGCAGTGCACCCAGACCAAGTGCGGTACATCCCAACAGACAGATCTTGTCGCCGATGTGGTCAAACAGATTTGCCTGCATCAGCACCTCTGCGACGGAACTTCCTCTGCCGGACTGCATCACCTGAATCAGACAGGGCAGCCAGACAAATGCCGTCAGACAGGCAGCCAGTATGCTGACTGCCCAGAAACGCAGCGCAATTGCGCCGCGCCGGTGCTTCGGAATGCTGTAATGCAGTGCGGCTGTCATGTCGATCAGCACGAACAGAACGACCATATAGCAAAGATAAAAACAAAGCAGCATGGTCAGCGAAAGTGTAATCAGATAAGGCAGCGGCTCGCCCTTTTTTTGCAGGATCCGCAGTGCACACATCAGAAGCGGGAACAGCGCCATGACATCCAGCCACATCAGATTCTGATAATAGAACAGACCGTAACCGGAACAGCCATACATGACACCAAGCAGAATCACAAAGTACGGCGGCAGCGACCGGATGCGATACCGGAACCAATAAGCGCCGGTGCCCGATGCAAGTGCCAGCTTGCAGATCACAAGCAGCGTCACAAGCTGATCGGCAGGTAGATCTGTGCAGAAAATGAGCAGCGAAAGCGGATTGCTCAAAAAGAAAAAGTATACGCCGTAAAAGCGCATGCCGCCGGCATCCAGCAACGTATACGAAACGGATTCACCGCTGCGGACGATCTGCCGGAGCTGAAGCAGCAAAGGGACTGCCTGCTGTTCCATATCGCACCATACAACAGACTTGCTTCCGCAGGGAAATATGCCGTACAGCAGGTTGCAGATCAGGAACAGGAGCAGAGCTGCGGCACTTGCCGCAAGTGAAAGACGCAGCGCATCACCGCGAAGAAACTGTCGGATGCGCGTATTTTTCATATAAGATCCCTCTTTATAGCTTTCGAATAATTATATCATATCATATAAATGTATAAAATGCAAGCGGATTCATAAATTCTTCATATTTGAACCGGAAACTTTCTTTTGCGGATACGCTGTTTTTCTATAAATTTGAGATATTAGCTATCATTATGTTACAAGATGAATAAATGGACAAAAAGACGGTCGAAAAAACGCTTTGTGATTTTACAATCACTTTTTTGACACAATACCGCGCTTTTTTGGAATAATGCATATGCCGCAGAAATTCCGCAGCTCCGATGGAAACTGCGGAATTTCGTTCACGAAAGCATGAGTTTTTGCAGCAGCAGTGCCGTCAGGATGCCGTATCCGCCGACAATGCAGACTTTTGCCGCGCACAACAGTTTTTGCTGCTTTTCCGATGCGCGGTGATGCGCCAGCAGCGCTTTTGCCGATTCCCCGCAGCGCTCCTGCGCCTTTTGTTCTGCGGAAAACTGGTCATCCCAAAGGAAGACCGCACCCTGTATCAGCAGCATCAGGACAAGATCCAGCATCACCGTGCGCAGATGGATTATCCGGAAATCAATGCAGATTGCCAGAAAGACCAGAAAGATCACGACCGGACTTGCATGCCAGCGGAACCGGTGCTGGTTCAATACGGAAAGCGCACTGCCTGTGACCATCAGATATACGGAGATCAATACCGCTGCCGTGCAGATACGCAAATGATAATACAGCATCAGATGGGATGCCGCTGCAAGCACGGAAAGCAGCATCAGCAGCCCGAACGGTTTGATCTTTGTGCTCGCTGCAAATCGGTTCAGCGCACTCTCCCCGCCGACCGCGATCAGAAACGGAACCGATAAAACTGCGTATATGACAGGAATCAAAAATGCGTGCGCAAACGGCAGCTTCATCGAAAACTCCAGCAGGATCAATAAAAAGAAAAATGATGTGAACATCGCCGTTTCGCCGTTGCTGAAATGTTCGTCATCCTGAAAACGCGCACAGATGATCGCCATGCCGCATGCTGCCCCAAGCAGACAGAAAAACGGTAACAGCGGGAATCCGGCGGACAGGTGCAGAAGCGGCTTCCCGCTTGAAAGATACGGCAGAAATGCGATCACTGCCGCGATGCTGCTGCCTGCAAGCTGGATCGGGCTGAACGTCGCATAATGCGCACTGTCCGAAACCATTCGGTTCTCTGCGATCATCAGCAGATCAAACAGGAAATAGATCACCGTGAGAGCTGCCGGAATGCAGATGATCGCCGGCGAACGGAGAAATGATCCGGTCACGGCATAGATCACGCAAAGCGCGGACAGCATGTGAAGGGATTTTTCGATCCAGCGATTTTTGATCTTTTCACTGACGATCAGCGCGGCAACTGCGATGCCGAGCGACACATAAAATGCCGGTGTACGGAAGATGCCGACCAGTTTTTGCAGCGTCCCGAAAAATTTGTCCGGCTCTTTGCAGCAGGTCACTGCCGAGATGCTCAGAACTGTCCAGAACAGAAAATGTCCGGCTTTGAATTTGACAGAATGCAGCGGAAGTCCGGTTTTCGGGAAGACACAGCATCCGCTGATGAACATGCCCAGCAGACAAAATGCCAGCGCTGCAATGCCGATGACCGAATAAAACCGGATGCAGTGCCAGATAAGAAAGCCGGCGGATAACCCGAACAGCATGTAATTTTTGATGCACACACGGCGATCCGGTGCCTGTATATAAGCAGGTGTGCCGCTGTTTGCTGCCGCCGCGCTCATATTGTCACATCCATTCCGGCAAAGAGAAATCCGACCGCCCCGAGAAAACAGAAAATCTCTATGAAAAAGAGCAGCTTCGATTGTACCAGCGGATTGCGCAGGAACTGTATGACCGAGAATCCCGCACAGCCCAGCATGCAGGCGGTGAGGATCAGCGGGATCGTCTTGCCGATGCCCGCCGCATTGCCTGATAACAACAGAAATCCAATAAAACCGGCGCAAAGCAGCATGAAGAGAAACTGTGCCGCGATCGTGCGCAGATCACTGCGTTTGATCAGCTCCAGAACAAACACATGATTCCGGCGCTCCTCATTCAGCGCCGCACCGCCGAAACGACAATAAAATCGCTGTGCCTGCGCATATTTCCCAATGGACATATAATAATCTCCCAAGCGGAGTGCTGCCGGTATGTTGCCGCGGGATGCGGCGGTCAGCAGACTCTTTTCGCCTTTTTTTCGTGCATCGTCATCTTCTGCGGCGATGGACATGTTTCCGTACTGATAATACGCTTCTGTCACATCCGCACGCATCAGCTCTGCATAAAGCGATGCCGCCGTGTTGGGGTCATCCTGCTTTTTGGCAGCGTTGGAAAGATAACTGCGCACATCATCATAAGAATAGTATTTTTTCATTTCCGGCGGCTCTGTATCCGAAAGGATCTCGTTCGCCGGAACCGGATCACCGGGGATCTGCACTTCACACAGCTTCAGCAGCACCGAAAGATGCTCCGCACATGCTTCATATTGCAGCTTCGTTTCCTGAATGCATGTGCGCAGCATATTTTGATATTCGACAAGGGTGATCTCGGATTGCTCCAGAAGTGCGGCTGGATTGATGCTGCTCAGACAAAGCAGCAGTGCCTGCATCTCTGTGGAGTAAAGCGCTTTTTCGTGTAACAGTGCAATCAGCTCCTGACGCTTTTCCGGCAGCAGAAGCTCTTTGCCGTTTGCGGTCGTCAGGACATTCAGAATATCGTAGTTCGTCATATCATCCATCTCCTCTGAACAATGCGCAGGATTGCATCAACAGCGCCGGAGAGGGGGTCGGATGCACTTGCCGGAACTGCTTTCCGCTGAATATAAAGGAAAAGGTATTGCGCACATCGTCCGGAAGCTGCATCCATCGGCGGACAAATTGCTCCTCATGTGCAAATGTGCCGATGCTGTTCCGACGGTCATCCGGATCAAACAGGAAAACACAGTTTTCCCGGTATGTCTCTGACCATGCTGCCTGTTCTACTGCCGTCTGATTGCCGATGCCGTCCATCAGTCTGCCCTGATACGGACGCAATCCGACCAGAACCTGAAAAAGCAGCGAACATAACGCAAAATAATCCAGATCACTGCCATAATGCGGCAGAACCGGATCACAGCCGATGCGTGCGGCTGCATCGGACGGATATGCCTTGCATGCCCGGATCCGATCGGTGTGCGCACAGAAATCATAAAAGAAGCCGCTGCCGTCTTTTTTCAGATAGATGCGGCTGGCATCCCAGCCGGAATATGCAAAGCCGCAGCGATAAAAACAATCTGCATCCAAAAGAAGCTGCCGGATAAACCGGACGGCGGTTTGTGCATCTTCCTGCGATTCCGTGATGCTGCGCTGTGCGATCCAATCTGCCAGACTTGTCAGCCCCGTTTCCGGCGGTTCCCGGAATACCAGCATGCTTGTGGGCGTGGAGCCCGATCCTTCTGCCACATCGACCGGCCATAAAAACCGCTGCGGCATACCGGATGCCGTAACTGCCGTGAGCGCTTCCAGATTGATCGGCGGCTGGATGATCCGGAACAGAAATGTTTCACCGGTTTTCATGTGCGAGGCATACGGGCATTCGGAGCCGTCGATCCATTTTCCCATTGTACCGGTCTTGCTGTATAGATTCCAACCCGAAATCAAACTACAGCAAATGGCATCACCCGGCATGAACAATGATCTCAGCATGCATCTTCGGCTCCTTTCTTATTTTCTGCGGAACAATCCGGATAAACCGCCGTATTTCCTGCGGCTGACCTTTTTCAGCGCATCGGCAAGCTCGCCTGCCTGATCGCCGCTGACGGTGTCTTCTTCTTCAATATCCCGCAGCAGACGCTGATATTCTGCCAATTCGTTTTTATCGGCATTGCACAGCATATAATGATCTTCTGCGTCTTCGTACATCAGGCGGATATCATGCCGGAATACAAACGAGAAGAAATTTGCGGTCTGATCGGAAAGCTGCGCCATCCGTTTGAGAAATGCAATCCAGATATTGATCTCATCCGGTTTGCGGTATGTATTGCGGGCATGCCGGATGAGCAGCGCGATGATGTGCTCTCTTGCTGCGCCGGCAGGGATCCGGCGTGCGGCTCCCGCTGCTGCCTGACTGAATGCGCGGAGATTATCCTCAACCGTTCGGTAAAGGAGAATGTCGATCAGATCCCGCACGGTTGTCCAGTTTTTTGAGCGCTCCGGTTCGCATGCCATCGAACGGTAAAACGGAATATCCTGCTCGGAGAAACGGGTCAGATCAAAGCTGTTCCAATACATTTCCTTGCCGAACACGACCGTTTCCTGCTGCTCGTTTTCTTCCGGAATGAGCGTTTGCAGAAACCGGTTCCACTGTTCCCAGAACGGCTCAAAGACGGCGCGTTCCGGCGATTCCTGCACGGTGAATGTCTCGACGGCAAGCAGCATCCGTTCCTTGAGCATGGCATCTGAACGCGGATGCGGCTGGAATCCGCACTGCACGATCTCCTCATAAAATGCCTGAATCTGGTCAAGGGTCTTGCCGGAAAAATTCCTGCCGATATAATCCGAATAAAGCAGATCAAGCGCATCGGTGCTGTTTTCCTGATCGGTGCTGGGGTCGCTTTCCCGCAGGCAGCGAACCGTCTGCTCAAACAGCGGGCGGTCTTCTTCATACATGCTGTAGAGCTTCCGGCAAAGCTCGTTTTTGCCCAGATATAAAAGCTGCCGGCTCTGATATTGGAAAATGGCATCCCGCACGGCATCGGATTTGGTGGTGCTGAATTTCTTCTGCATGGATGCGGAGATGCGCTCGTTCAGATTCAGACTGTGCAGCTCACAATAATGCAGCATGCGCACCAGAATATCTTCTGAAAATTCAGATTCAAGCTGCAAATTGAGCAGCCGCATCAGCAAAAGGAGAATCTCCTTTTCGGTCATTTCGTCCCGCGCTTCATCAAATTTTATCATCTGGCAGATCAGATGGATCATGTCCAGCCTGCCGGCAATGCTGATCGTTTCCGGCAGATGGAATGCATCTTCCTGCTTCTGGAACTCCGAAAGCAGTGTGTTCAGCGCATCTTCATAAGGGACGGAATCACAAACATATTGATGAAAGGCGGTGTGCTTTTCCAGATCGGATTCTGCCGCGGCATCCAGCACATTTTCTGTGCCGCTGAGCAGATCGAAATATTTGATATGCCGGTTGATCTCCGGGAAATTCGGGGTCAGGAAGGTTGCCGTTACGAAACCGTCGGCAGCGGGAACATTGGAATAGGACACTTCCTTGCGGACGGAATACGGCAAGCCCTGATAAATGCAGACCATGCAGTCCCGGATGTATTTCTGATCCGGCACACGAATATGCAGCGTATCCTCTGCGCCGCTGAGCAGCAGCGTATAGATGCAGCGGATGAGCTTTGAGAGCTTCGGTGTATCCAGTCCGCAGCGCACCATTGCTTCCGATGCAAGCGGAAACGGTTCCTCAAACACGCAGGGTTCCGTGCGGAGCGATCCGGTGAAATTCTGCTGCGAAAAACTCACGAGCATGCGGTTTTGCGGCAGCAGCCCCGGATGTGCGTCCAGCGGGAAAATGAAGCCCTGCGTCCGGACATTGCTTCTGCCGGACTGATCGGATTCGCCGGTATTGGCGGCTTGCAGGAAAAAGAGATATTTTCCGTCGGATTTGACTGCGTAGATTTCGCCCTGATAGCTGTCCTTATATTGACTGAACGTGCGGTTGAGCGTTGTGCTGAAATCGGTGAATGATTTTGCGGCATCGGCCGGCAGGTCGTCGGATGCTTCCTGAATGCCCCAGCCGTTGTCATTGGCATAGATCGCCTGATATTCAAGCATGTGTTCCACCCCCTTTATAAGCCGTATCGACACGTTTCATGACTTCGTTTTCTTTGGAAAGATATTGCTCTTTCTGTGCAAGTTCGATTTTGCCGAACGGTGTTTCATACTTTTTTGCAAAGAATCCGGGTTTGCCGAGTGTGCCGACAAATTCATGCAGCATGGCATCTGCTTTTTCCTTTGCGATCTTCGGGAAGACCGGCGCATTCGTACCCAGCATGCCGATCTCTTTCAGGATCCAGAAGAACGGTTCCTGAATGCGGTAAGGCAGCGGGTTATCGACCGGACAGGTATCCTGCACATCACAGCCGATCGCCGAAAATGCAAAATAATTATAGTGATTATAGTTTTCTGCGACGATCGCCCAGAGATCAGGGACTTGTGCCTGCATGAAACGATCCAGATATTCTGCAATAATGTTATATTCCGCAGCGTTGAACATCGGCTGGCTGAGCGCTTCCTTCATGTTGTCATAGACCTTTGTAATGTTCGGCTGATAAAGCGTGCTGCACTGTCCCAGCACATGCCGGCACTGGTCGCTTTTCGAGATCACGATGGCAAGCGGAATATCTGCCTGATTGTCGCCGGGGAATGCTCTGCGGACGGTATCCAGCACGCGGCGCGGTTCGTCTACCTTTTCGTTTTCCTGCAATTCCAGACCGAACACCGGGATCTGTCTGGGGTCGATCAGGAAAATGATGCCGCTGGAATGCTTGATAAAGGACGAATACCGGCTCATCACCTGATCGTCTACGCAATCCTCACCGGCGATGTCATAAAAGACAAAGGTGTTTGTGATCTTGTTTTTCTGGAGATTATAAAACAGCGGCTGCTGCAAAGTGCCCGGGTCGGTACCCTGCGGCAGGCTGACATTGATCGCAATTTTATTGTTTTCCACATAGTTCGCTTCGTTCGTGCTCAAATGCATGCTCGGCAGACCGAACATCGCATTGACATTGCTGAAATTCTTGATGAACTGGGAAAGAAAAACCGTTTTTCCGGCACCGGATGTTCCGATGACCGAGATAAAATAAATGGGATATTTGCCGTAAAGCGGCGGCAGCGGGTTGTGACAGTGCGGGCAGACGCGCTGGGTCGTTTCGTTGCCCCAGATGTCCTTCATGCCGTAAACAAAGCCGTCCTGATCGGCAAGCAGGGCATTCGGCGCTGCCTGACCGGGATCCTTCGGGGAGATGACAGGGCGTTCCTGTCCGCGCTTGATCTTCTGCGCAACTGCTTTGGATTCGGGTTCTGTTGTGCCGCCGGCGTAATCATGCCAGAAGTTGTTATATGTCTGGCTCGTGCCCTGAATGAAACTTTTTCTTTGCTCAAAAATACTGAGCAGGTGCTGACTCTGGTCGGGCGTTAATTTGCCTTCCAGATCAATGGCAAGTTCTTCCTGACTGGAGAATGCACCGTTTGTCATTTGTTTCATCAGTTCGGATTCTGTTTTGAAGACGGTTTCGGATCGAAAGAGAACATCATCATGATTCAGCATTTCGCCGGTTTTTTTGCAAAAGCAGTAAGGACACCAAAACCGGTATTGTTCGGAGACAATTTCAGCCACATTCAATCCTCCTTATACGATATTTTCACGCCGGTGCGGGAGCAGAATTCTACTGCCGTATCGGTCGGGATATCCAGATAAAAATCCCGTTTCAGCATGGAACGCTGGATCGGGTACATATATTCGCCGATCTTATAATAAAGATCCTGATCGTTCAGCACATCATTCGTTTCGATCCGGATGCGCAGAAAATGCTTTTTTTCCTTGCGGAACAATCCGGTTTTCCGCGTCACGCTGACATCCTTGGAATAAATATCGGCTCTGGTCAGGTTTTCTGCACAGTATTCGACATCGCCGCCTACATTATTGAGCGCATAGCAGGTGATGCAGCCGTTCTGAACGGTCGCACCGTAAACATAATAGCAGACATTGCCGCCTGTGACCTTATATTTTGCACCGCTGCGGAAGAAATCGGAAGCATCCAGCAGCGTGCCTTCGATCTTCTGATCCGGATCGGCAAAGCAGCCGGTTCCGATGAGCTGCACTTCAAATTCGGCAAGCCATTTCTGTGCTGCCGGTTCGCGCAGATGCGGATGATAGCCAAGCGGCACTTTGAGGATCAGGAAATGGGTCACGCCTCTGCCGCTGATCCATTGCAGCTCGCCGGAAGGGAGCAGCTCCACATTTTGAATATAGCGCTGGCTGTCGGTTTTTACAAATTCCATAAAGCAGTTCTCCTCAGACGCGGAAAAGCGCAATGCGTTCCATATATTGGTCAGACGGGACAGTCTGCACGGCATCGGTTTCCTGAAGCCGCTGTTTGACGATATCAAGATACTTCGCCTGCTGCGGGATCAGATAGATCTCCAGCAGTTCTTCCGGATTCATATCCGGCAGGAAGATCTGCCGCATGCCGGTTCCCATCAGATAATCGGTGACGGTGGTGACGGCACGGCTGCTCTGCGTGACGATCTGATCGTTCAGACCGTCATTGTTCATGCGCTCCTGCAGCTCGTCCTCGAAGCTGGCGCGGTAAATATCGCCGGAACGAATGATCTCATCTGCATATTTTTGCAGCAGATTCAGCAAACTTTCCCGCACTTCACATTCCTGATTTTGCAGCAGACTGAAATCGAGCCGGATCTGATTCCAGTGCTCGGTCACATACGGGCGAACGGCGGAAACGTCATAATAACGCGAAACAGATTCCGACATTGGCTCGTTTGCAGATGCGGAAAATACAATATCATGCATTCTGGTGCGGAATTGCTCCAGCAGAATGCTGACGGTGTTTGCAGATTCCAGTATCTTCTGCATATCCTGTTCGAGCTTTTCGGTCACATAATCGACATAAAAGCTCTTGACGGCTGCAACTGCTTTTTGATAATCGGGCTGCCCAAGGCGGAGCGTGCCGGTTTTCAGGCTGCTCCAGAAGCGCTCCATGACATCGGGGCGGCGGTTGAGAAAGGCAAGCTGCTGATGCGTAAAGGTCTGCATCAACTGATCGAGGAAGCAGCTCCGGATCAGTTCATATTGTTCATCGGCTTTCTCTTGCAGGCGACGGACAAAGTTCTCCTGAAAAAAGGCTTCCCAGAAATCGCCGATGGCATCCAGATAATTGTTGTCTGTATCCTGATACGGCAGATAACGCATGCAGTCTTCCTGCGGCAGCACTTCCTTTGCCGCTTCGTAATATTGTTCCAGCAAAGCAAAGCGCGTCTGCGGGCAGAAGGCTTTTTTGAGGTCATCTGCGGAAACGGCATCTGCATTTGCATCGGAAAAATGTGAGGAGATATTCTGGATCAGTGCATGCACGGTAAAGACTGCGATCAGCCGGAACGGTTTTTCGTGGTAAACTCTGCCGAGCGTCAGCACGGAAGGATGTTCGATATCAAATAATTTGGAATAAAAATTCGGCGCTGCATCAATATCGGTCAGAGCGATGAGCGAAGCGGCAGCGGCATAACGCGCAGGGTCTTCCGGTGCGATCTCTGCTCCGCCGCCGAGCTGCGACGAAAGCACGACCACATGATGCGTCTTTGCACAGACCGTTCTGACATATTGCAGAATTTCGGCTGCGATCCGGCGCTGATCGGGGTCGTCGACCGGCGCATCGTGAATGACAAACATCATCCGGCTGACCGTGTGATTGTCGTCATACTGATACGCAAGATATTGTTCATAATACGCCTGAAATGCTTCCAAAGAAGCAAACTGACCGGTCTGCACGATCTCAAAATATAAAATAACAGCGAGATTCCGGAATTTCTGTTTGGTTTGCAGGAGTGTGCGGATCTCGGTGCTGAGCTGCCGGTCGGCATCGGGCAATTGACCGTCTTTTGCGGCAGATGTGGTGCAGATCGCGGCAGAATCCGCAAGATCGCTCCAGTATTTATGCAGTCCGCTGCGCAGGATCCCGATGACAGAATCCTGCTCTGCCGGTGCTATGCAAAGGCGAATGACAATGGGATAAAGCGGCTGCACAAGCGCCTTGACATAGCTTTTGGAGAGGCTGCGGACAGCCTGTTCCGTCCGGTCGATCAATTCCGTAAGATTATCCATGTTTTATCATCTCTTTTCAGAATGCGGAGAGACACTTGTCTCTCCGCCTGTTCTCTGTCAATAAAGTTCTTTCAATTGTCTGATATAGCCGGAGACTTCCCCGACAAACGGGATAATATCCATTTTATTCTGTTTATAGAACGCATCTGCTGCTTTTTTCCATTTTGTGACATTTTCCTCTGACATGTAGCCCGCAGCCGTATCCAGTGCCGCCCGCATGATATCCGGATCGTCCATTCTTGCCGATGCGATGCGGTCGATGAGCGAAAGCTGTTCTGCCGGCAGATTCTGGAAGCTGAGAAATGCCTGATACAGCGGAATATGACCGAAGGGCATGGATGCCTTGCTGAGCTCACCGTCATATTCAGAATAGGTATCGGGATCTTCCACGCGGTATGTCACGACCGGCACGCGGTCAAGCACGATGATGCCGGCAGCGCATGCCTTCTTGAATGTCTCGATGATCTGCTGCTTTGTCTGCATGGCATCCAGATTGCGCTTTGTCTCGCGGAATGCATTGCAGACAGCATCATATTGTTCCAGCTCTGCTTTGACGCGGTCGTGCACCGGATTATAGCGCACAAAATTATCAAAGCGCACGCGGTCTGTGAAATTGGGGTGGGCTTTGACATAAACCTTTTGCTCGCCCGCTGCCGGCAGCGCTTGCAGCATGGCAGAGATCTGTTCTGCGCAGGCGAGTGCTTCCTGCTGCTGATCGGCAGCGATCAGTTTTTTCAGGACAGCCGTCTGTGCTTCTGCCTGCTTGCAGTCAAGCGAAACAATATAAAGCGCAGGATCGGGATGCCCGTCCGTGCCTTCCTTCGTGCGGATGATCCCGACTTTTATGGCACGGTCATAAACAGCACGGAGCTGCTCTGCATGCTGGGCTTCGGTTTCGGTCAGGGAGTGATCGTTTGCCTCAAAGCTATAGGCAGCCGGATGCGGCAGCAATGTGCTCCAGTCGGTATCCGATTCGTGCGAATACTGACCCGGTTTGATGTGTGCAAGATATTCCGATTTATACTGCTTCAAGCCCTGATATGCCATCATCGGCAGACCGCTGAAGAAGCTGAGGATCGTAATGCGGTCATTGAGCTTGCTTCTTCTCTGTGCAAACAGCGGGAAATCGGTTGTGAAGCGCTGTGCGGCGCTCATGATGGATGCACAGCTATCCGGCCCGGAGCAATAGCCGACGGCAGAGATCTCGGACATATCAAATGCGGCATTCATCCAGAACATCGGTGCAGCGGCATCTTTCAGCGGCATCAGGATCTTGCTGTAGATCTCGTTGATGAGTCTTGCCTGATCGCCGTAGATCTGGAATTTATCCTGCAAGTATTCATTCATGCTCTTGTTGGCGTAATCACTGAATACGCCTGCAAAATACTTCGAAACCAAAGAGGAGATGCGCTCATCTGCTTCCCAGAGATCCTGATGGTTGAGCAGCAGGATCATCATTTCGTTGAAGAAGACATCGCTGGGCATGTTCTTGATCTTATCATCAAGCTGTGCCTGCAATTCCTGCACGGTCATGAGCTTGATGCAGTAAGTGCTGTCAGCAAAGCCGAAGGTCTTGCCGGCGCGGAGTGCCTGATAATTGTCATCGAAGACTCTGCGCAGTTCGTCGATGATCTCGCTGACCATGCGGAATTTCACCGGCAGCTTATTCATTTCCACCTGGATCTCTTTGAGGCATGCGGCAAAGCCTTCCAGCATTGCCTGCTTGGAAAGGTGATTATAATAGTTCTGGTCGGCTGCGGCATATGCCTTGAACTTGGATTTTTTGGTCAGTGCACCGGCGTTGAGGAAGGCAGTCTTGGCGGAATCAAGCTCCTGCTTGCGCAGCTCGTGGTTGACCGCTTCGCTGACGATCTCCTCTTGTGCTCTGGTGATGTAGCCATCCAGAATATTGTGCAGATCTGTCTCAATGACACCGCGGAGCATTGCCTGTGCATACATCGGGCCTCTTGCGGCATCGGCAGCGATCTGGAGCAATGCACCGTAAATACGCGCAGGTACGGATTTTGCCGTCAGCGGGGGTGCTGCATCGAAGCTGTAGTCGTCGATCTGCTGCTTCATGGCAGAGGCATTCTGGCTGCGGATGCCTTCGCGCTTATCATACTGTTCTTTCAGTCTGCCTTCGAGATGGGCATTGCCGCCGGCTTTGAATTCATCCGGATATTCTTCGAATGCAGGCGGAAGGATGTCAACACGGTTTGCGCCTTCATCATATGCGCGTTTCAGGTCTTCATAGCTGAATTTCACGAGCTTGATGAATTCCTGCATTTCTGCATCGGTCGGGGCTTCCCGCTTGAAAACAGGGAGAAAATGCTCATAAAGTCCGCCGGCGAGATAGGTCAGGATATCCTTGAACGGGATCTCCGCGCAGGCAGCACCAAGCACGCAGTAATCATAATTTGCACCGAATTTCCGCGTGACCTGATCGGTTGCGGTGTTGAGATTGGAAATATGCGATTCCAGTGTGAAATCGGATTCGTTTTCCGCAATGAAGTCCATCACAAAGTCGCAGACAACATTCATTGCATATTCATAAGCATTTGCTTTGACTGCGCCGTTGGCATCGGTTGCCGTGACAAGCTGCACGATATCGGCAGGCTTGGAGCTGAACATTTTATAAGAGCCGTTTCCGATCTCCTGCCGCCACTCGCTGCCGCTTTCCAGCAGATTCATGCAGTAATCTATTTCGCGGATGGAGCAATAACCGTTGATCTGGATATTGGCACGGATCGCGGGGTCTGCGACCACGCTGAGGTTGACATCCGGCAGAAATGCGAATGCGCAGATGCGCTTATTGGTGATGCCCATTTGTTCGAGCACATGCTGCACCAGATAGCAGACATCCAGGAACATACCGGCACCGGTGCCGCCGCCGATACCGGCGAAAATGAAGACGTTGACATTCGGGCTTGTACCGGTCATGGCAGCAGAGATCACGCTCTGGATGCGGGTGATGACATTGGTGACTTTGGTCAGGAGCAAGGCTCTGCCGATCTGCCGGACACCGCTTGCACCGGAGCCGCCTGCCATAACGCGGATCTCATCATTGAGCCACTCGAAGCCGGGTGCACCCTGATTTGCCTTGACCACACGGTTTGCATCCGGCACATCCAGATTGATGAATTCCTGCACCGGATCGAGATCGCCGATGGAGCCGCTGCCGCGGACAGCAGAACTGTCCGTATCAATTGCAATATAACGAATATGCGAATATTCCGGATTCGGAGCATTGACATCATCCGGACGGATGCGGTTATGCACCGAAAGTTTGAGCTGTTTGAGGCAGGAGCAGCCGGTGCCGCCGATGCCGATCGCAACGGTTGCGCCGGGAGCCTGCTGCGCCTGCTGAATTGCATTCACGACACCGCCGCCGGTGCTGAGGGAGAGTTTGGGATAATGTGGCATGATAATTTACACTCCATTCTGACAAGAATTCCATTATTCTTCGGGCTCAAAGGTAATGCGCAGACCCTTGCTGAAGGACGCATCGGCGCTCAGCGTGATTTCGGCATTGGAATTGACCCGGAATTTTTTTGCAGGGATATTGGAAGGCACATTGCTGCCCATCACATAGATTTTTTGTCTGGAAAAGAGCATGCAGTGTGTGCTCTTGCCGGATGCCTGGAAGAAGATCTTGGGATAAGGCAGCCCGACATTTGTATTCAGACCGAATGCGGAAAGACGGTATCTGCCGCGGATGGGTTTTTGTGCGGTGTTTTCAACGTCACCTTTTTCATCGGTAAAAGCGGTGACATAGAATTTTCCGTGGAAATAGCGCAGTTTGATCTGATAGAACCGGATGGCTGTTATAATCAGGAACAGCGCAATGCCGATGCCGGTAATCAGGGCAAACCAGAAGCCCATGTTGTGCGATTTCATATAGACTTCGAAATCGCAGTAAGCGCCCATGGAATCAGTGGCGCGGATGGTGAAAGAGCCCATTGAAATATCAAAATCGAGCATTTTGAGCACAGTACCGTCCAGCGTATAGCTGTCATCTAAGAAGCTGGAAGACACAACGGAATAAGTGAGGGTATCGTCTTCCTGATCGGTCGCAGCGCCTGCAAGGTCGATCGCACAGTCCAGATCAAACAGCGGCCAGATATAGCCGGTCTGCTCCAGTTTTACGCCGTTATACACAGGCGGCGTATTGCCGACATAAATGGTGATCGGTTCGGCACCCGCCCAGATGCCGCTGCCTTCTGCGGATACACGGAATGTATAAGTGCCGTAATCCGATGCGGTGAAATCGGAGAGAAACTGTCCGTTTTCAGCACGCACATCCAGCGGCGTGACAGTGCCTTTTTCATTGGTGACGGTCACGCTGACCTGATAATCTTCGAGTACACGGGGATCGGCAGTTTCTTCGCCGTCCGTCATGATGGTGGTTTTGAGCTGTGCAACATCCCCGATCTGATAGGTTTCTTTCTGCTGCAAGACCTCGGAAGCAACGGAAAGACTCGTATTAAAGATCATGGAAATGTCGATTTTTGCGCCGGGAGATCCGGTTGCATGCAGCGTCCATGCGCCGCCTTCGGGGCCGGTGAGCTTGGTAATGCTGTATTTGCCGGCATGCATGGTAAGCTGTTCGGTATCCGCGGCGGAAAGGGTGATGCCGGAAGGCTGTGTCAATTCCAGACCGGTCAGATCACTGCCGGCAGCAGAAATAATATTGACTTCCTCAACACCGGCAGCCGGTACGCGGAAATCGCAGAGGAAGCTGCCGTTCTGATCGAATGTGCCGCCGCCGATATCGGAGCTGACAGTCGAATAGATCAGCTCATAGAAGCGCTTGAAGACCGCAGCAAGATCATCGGAATTGTGGACTTCTTCGAAGCCGCCGCCGGTCGCAATGGCGATCTGCTCCATTTCCTGCGGATTGGTCGTGCCGGAATTGACGCTGTTTGCATTGAGACAGACGGAATAGATCTTTGTTCCGTTTTCACGCGCATTCTGGATCGCTTCCGCTTTCTGATCGAGGGAAAGCTGCTTTTTCTCATCGGTGGGCATATCGGTGTTGCCGTCCGTGAGATAGAGGATGATATCCGGCAGCCCTTCGCCGCCTTTCTGTTCGAGGATCTCCTCCGCTTTCAGGAGTGCAGCACCGGTATTTGTCCAGCCGCCGGGTGCAATGCTCTGAAAATCGGCAAGTGCCTGTTTTTTATCGTGGATGGATGTGATCTCTGTCAGCGGACGGTCAAGGTTCACGTCGTCGCTGAATACAACGCCGCCGAGATAATTGCCTTTTTCGGCGAGCAGTCCCAGAAAGAGGGAGACTGCTGCGAACCGGAGATCTTCCGGGTCTGTATCTTTCATGGAACCGCTGGAATCCAGTACAAACACGACATTAAAGCGGTTCGAGGTCTTATTGGCAGCCTCTGCCTGCAAAAGACGAACCGGCAGACAAAGACAGATCATCAGGGTGAACAAGAGGGCAGCAATACGTTTCAGGCGCTGCGTCATAGCAAAGCACATCTCCTTCCGAATCGGATGCTTCCGTGCGGAAGCCATACAGTAAAATTATACCATATTCTTGCTTTTCCGTCAAGGTACGCGCAGGAAAAAACAAAAGGCTCATGTTGTACGCAGAAAGCGCTCGAAGCTGCCGTGCCGGAGCGCGGTTTCGAGCAGTTCGGGAAGACGGTCGGGCGGGCAGGCAAAACACGGAATGCCGTATCCGGCGAGTTTGCCTGCGAGTGAGGCATCATAGGAAGGCGTGCCGCTGTCAGAGATTGCAAGGATGATGACGACCTGCACACCGGACTCTTTCAGATCGGCGAGTTTGCGCTCCAGTGCGGCGCGGTTGCCGCCTTCATAGAGATCGGTGACGAGAAACAGCGTGGTTTTCGCAGGTTCGGAGATCAGCGTTTCGCAGTAAGCGACCGATTTGTGGATATCCGTGCCGCCGCCGAGCTGGATGCCGTAGAGCAGGTCAACGGGGTCGGCGCAGAGATCCGTCAGGTCTGTGACGGCGGTATCAAATGCAACAATATGCGTTTTGACGGCATGGATGCCCGCCAGGATACAGCCGGTCACGCCCGAAAAAATGGCGGATTCTCCCATCGAACCGCTTTGGTCGATATCCAGAATGACCGTGCGGGATGCGGATCTGGACGATCTGTCAAAGAAGTAAAACTTTTCGGGCAGCAGGATCTTTTGCGCTGTATCATAATGCTTGAGATTCCGCCGGACGGTCATCCTGAAATCAAGGGCGGCAGCGGACGGAATGGACGAATGCGCCCTGCGGTTGAGCGAAGCCGTGACGGCACGCTGAATGCTGTCTGCGAGGCGGCGGTTGATCTCATCCACAATTTTCTTGATATATGCTCTGGCATGTTCTTTTGCATGCGCAGGCACCTGATCTTTGAGGAGCAGCAGGAGCGATGCGACCGAAAGATCCGGTTCCAGCGTATCCAGCATTTCCGGTTCAAAGAGAAGCTGTTTCATGCCTTTTCGTTCGATGGCATCCCGCTGGATGATCTGGATCTGCATGGGGGCAAACAGCGTGCGCAGATCGCCGAGCCAACGGGTGAGATGCGGCTTTGAGACTCCGTTTCCCGCACCTTTTTCACCGGTTTGATCGCTGCCGCCGTAGATCTCAGCGAGGGCATTGTCCATCAGCAGATCTTCCGCAGAAAGCGGGATATCGCCGAGGGAATCGAGTTTCTGCCGCGCTTCGCTGCCGAGGATCAGCCGCCAGCGACGGAGCATGTTCTGATGTTCCATAGTCAATCCCTTCATCTCACATCATAATAGAATTTATCAGCAGCTTCACGGTTTTTGCCGGTGAATATCTGCTTGGTGACGGCGCTGTTCCGGATGAGGTACCAATCTCCGAACTGATCGAATTTCCGGCTGGAAGTCAGAATATAGGCATGCCGCAGCACGGTATATTTCCGGTTGGTTTTTCTGCCGTGCCGGTTGAGCCGCACCGCAAAATCCATATCTTCCAGACTGACGAGCCGTTCATCGAAACCGCCGATGGCATCGAAATCCTTTTTTCTGCACCAGAACATCCCCCCGACCGGCAGCGTTCGTCCCCGGATTGCAATCGGGAGCAGATGGGCTGCGACATACATGGAAGAACAGAAGATGCCGAGTGACATGCGGTCAAATTTCGGTCTTGTGCCGCCGCCGACATATTTGCCGGTACGGAGCATTTGCCGGATCTCAGAGAGTGCATCCGGCGACATGCAGCTATCGGCATCCACGGTGACGATGATCTTTCCGGAAGCCGCTTTTGCGCCTGCATTGCGGATCTTGCTGATGCATTTATCCTGATTCGGGATGACAACTGCCCCGAAGGATTCCGCGATCTGCGCAGTTTGGTCTGTGCAGCGGTTTGCGACGACAATGATCTGTACGCGGGCGGGCAAAACCTGTCCGGCAGCAGTCTGCACGGCTCGCAGACATTTCCCGATATATTGTTCTTCATTATGGGCGGGGATAATCACAGAAAAAGTATATGCGTTCATGTTGTTGTACCTCTTGCGTGATTTTAGTCAGATGTCATCGAAATCGAAGTCATCGAGATCGGAAAAATCGTCCTGTGTTTGTGCCAGTTCCTGTTCGGAGAGCGTGCCCAGCATGACTTCTGCGGCATCGGTATTGCCAAGCCCCAGCACTTCTCCGATATTTTCGGCGATATCGGATTTTTCCCCCGGTGAAAAGACGGCGAATGTGCGCCGCAGCACGATCAGCACCTGCTTGAATTCTGCGTCATCGAGTTCGCTGATAAAGTCGGAGAGCTGTTCCCAGAGGGAGAGCCTGCTGATGAGTGCTCTGCGGTTGCGTCTGGCAAAGCCTTCGAACCATCCGGCAGCTTCGGCAGGCGGTGTGCCGTGTGAGAGTCTGCGGCGGATGAGCACGGAGAGCTGCGCTTGCAGGATCGCACCGGTCTCTGCGAGGAGTGCGCATGCAAAGCCGGAGAGCATCGGGTTTGCAAAGTCATCATCGGCGAGCTTGTGCAGCACCTGATCGAACTGCGCACGATCGAGAAAATCGTGGGCAGCAACGGCTTCTGCAACGGCACTGACGGCGTTGATAAGCGCTTCTGCGGCATCGTCGTCACATTTTGCAGCGAATTCGAGTTCCAGACAGAATTTGAGATAAAGCTGTGCAATCAGCGGAATGACAGGGCTGTTGTCGATCCTGCGGATGCTGCCGAACCGGATGATCGCAGAGAGCACACCGATGGTTTCGCCGGCATCGGCAGGAGAAGCGCATTCGGCAGCCATAGCCTGCACCGCCGAAGCAGCCGTGCTGACGCAGCCGGAAAGACCGCAGCGGAAGGCATCGGAGAGTGCTGCTGCGGTATCTTTGAGCGTCGGGGCTTGTTTCAGGCGCATATTGATCGCATAAGCGGCAGCCTGTTCCACAGTATCACCGCAGAGCGATGCCTCAACGAGTTCAATCTCGGTTTCCGGATTCCAGCGCAGTGACCATTTTTCCGCCCATGTTGCATTGGTTTGCATGACGGCGATCTGTGTGCCGAAACGGATACCGGCAGCAAGCAGACGATGCAGTAAAAAAGAGCGATGCAGATCCAGAAATGCGGATTTTTCCGATTTGACCCGGAGATTCTCACGCAGATCGAGATCCAGCTCCTGCGCGGCAGCAGAACGGAAGCGCTCCAGTTTCAGTTCCCGAAGCTGCCGGATAAAATCTTCCTGTACAGATGTGCAGACCGCGCCTTCCGGCAGAGAACCGATGCGCGTACCGATCTCAATATCGGCACAGGCACGGGCGATCGCACTGAAACTGCCGTGACCGATGCATGTGACGGCTGCATCCCGCAGATCAGAGAGCGCCGGACGGTTTCCGCCTCGGAGTTTTGCAAGGGTATCGGCAAGGCGGAGCGCTTCGATCACTTCGGCAGCAGAAGCCAGATCGCCGTGCTGCCGCTGAAAGGCTGCAAGTCTGGAGAGATATTCCGCGGCAGCATGTTCCGGATCCTGTGCAAGACGGGCATGCCAGAGCATCTCAAAAAATGCAGGTGCGCGGCTGCCGGCACCGTATCCGGAGCGTGCCGAGAGCCGATAGAATGAATACGGCATCAGCGTTGCTTTTGCGGCAATGCCCTTGCATGCGTTTACCGCAGCACGATCCTGTTCAGAGCACGGTACGTCTGCAATCGCAGCAGTATGAAATGCGCCGGTAATCACAGCGATATGTCCATATTGTTTTTCGGCATCCGCGGCGGCGCAGCGCATATAGGATTCCCGCAGATCGGTTTCGGCATCCGGTTCGGTAAATTCCCGCAGAGATCTGCCGTATTCCGATACAGCGGCACAGAAATCGTCATAGGAATCGCACTGTTCAAAGTGATATTCCCAGAAGGTTTCGTGGTCAAGACCGGTCAGCGTCTGCATTTTCTCATATACGGAGCGTTCATGCGGGATCTCCTCATGCGATTCCTTGTCATCGGTATGCAGAAGGGAAAGCAGCACATCAGACGGCAGATCACAGAAAAACACAGGAATGCCGCGGCTGACTGCCCATTGCATCGCACAGAATTCCGGTGAGAATTCTGCAAACGGATACAGCACCGTTTTGACGGGTGCATCCGCCGTATAAGCAAGAATGGCAGCCGGCAGATGCACCTGTTCGCCGCAAAGTGCAGGGATCATGTCAGAGAGATCGGAAGGGCCTTCAATGAGCACTGCGGCAGGCTGTACACGCGCCAGAAATTCGGTTATGTAGGCGGCACAAGCAGGTGAAAAATGCCTTACGCCGAAACAATCCATCATAGTGCATTCAGCTCCCTGCAAGCGGCATAAAGACCGGCAAACGATGCACCTTTCTTGCGCATCACATTTTCGAGATATTCCTTCCAGACAGCGCCGTCCTTCTCCTCATCCTTGACAACAGCGCCCTGCAATGCGGAAGCGAGGTCATCATCCGTGACAGCGCCGGAACCGAAACTGCCGGCGAGCGCCATACTGTTGACCATCAGGGAGATCGCTTCGGCAGCGGAGAGCACACCGCCCGGTGATTTGACCTTCACCTGACCATCGAGGGTACGCCCGAGCCGCAGCTCGCGGAACACCGTCACGATCTTCTCGAATGCGGATTGATCGGGGAGCTTTGCGGTAAGCTGCAAATCGGCGGAGAGCTGTGCGGCACGGCTGCGCACAATCTCAATTTCCGTTTGCAGATCGGCAGGCGGGGGCAGCACTACAATATTGAAGCGGCGTTTGAGTGCCGCAGACATTTCATTTACGCCTTTATCGCGGGTATTTGCCGTAGCGATGACGGAAAAGCCCTTTTTCGCAGCGACTTCGGCAGAAAGCTCCGGCACGGAGATGCGCTTTTCCGAGAGGATCGAGATGAGCGCATCCTGCACTTCGGAAGCACAGCGTGAGATCTCCTCAATGCGGGCGATCGTGCCGGTTTCCATCGCATGATAGACAGGGCTTTTGACGAGCGATTCAAAGGACGGCCCTTTTGCGAGCAGCAGCGCATAATTCCATGAATAGCGGATCTGTTCTTCTGTCGTGCCGGCAGTACCCTGAATGACCTGCGAGGAATTGCCGTTGATGGCAGCGGTGAGATGCTCGGAGATCCAGGATTTTGCAGTTCCCGGCTCACCGATCAGGAGCAGAGCGCGGTCTGTGATGAGGGTCGCAATGCAGATCTCCATGAGTCTGCGGTCGCCCATATATTTCGGCGTGATGACGGTATCGCCGGATTTTCCGCCCATCAGATAGGTCAGAACGGAGCGCGGAGACATTTGCCAGCCGGCGGGAACCGGATCGGATTCATTGGCAATGAGTGTCCGGATCTCTTTTTCATAGAGCTGCTCTGCGGGCAGCCGCTGAATATCTTGTGACATAATCTATCTCCTTTTACTTTTTCAGATTTCTCAGTGCCTGCTGCACCGCTTTGAGCTGATCGTTCCGCAGACTCTCCGGAAGATCCTTGCGGCTGAGCAGATTTTCTTCCACTTCCTTCAGCTCCGGAATGAGAATATCTTCCGGAACGTAACTTTTCCATGTAGTGATCGAATAATACGGCATGAATTTGTTTGACTTTTCTACAGAGGCAAGGATTGCCTGCCGCACCAGACCTTTCGCATCGCCGTGCGCCAGTGCATAGACATGGAATGCGCCGGTTGCACGGGAAGTTCCCTGCGACAGAAGCTGACGCATCATGATCTGCACGGTATGTTCTGTCCGGCTGCGCTCATCGGGATCGCAGTGTACGGTCAGTTTCTCGCCCAGCGTGATGAGTTCGTGCTGCACCAGTTCATCCCCGACACGCCGCCGCAGGAGACTGTTTTTGAGATATTCGGTCAGACTGTGCGGGATCTTCTCGAACAGCGGAAGCTCATATATACGCGTTTTTTTCTGCCAAACACGCAATTCCGTATTCAGTGTCCATTTGAGATCTCCGACACGTTTTATGCCGGAAAGAAGTTCTATGGTGTCACTGAAATATTCCTCTGCTTCCTGCTCAAACTGCACAAAGGCGTTTTCCGGATCTGTCAGCAGCGCAAGCGTCAGTCTGGCCGTAAAGAACCATGAATGATCGTTCTGATAGACCTTGCAGATCAGATCATGATAGGCAGGATCATCGTGACGGGCGAGATTTTCAATGAGAATCCGGTTCATGATTTTCCTATAATTATAGCGGTCGGTTTTTGAGCCGGACTTCTGGATATACTGCTTCATCAGCAAAAACAGTTCTGCCGCATCGGGTTTGTTCGCCAGCACCCAAAGCAGGTATTGACCATCAAGGTCGCCCTGTTTTCTTTCTTTCGCAATCAGGCTGCGGACAGCATGCTCTGTAAAATCTCTGCAAAGCTGCGTATTGCCCTCTGCCGCAATATCCGCATTGCTGTCTTTTTCCTTTGCAAACAGCTTTTCGAGCACCGTATCCGCAAGCGGGGAATTCATCTGTACGAGATAGTTCAGCGCAGCCGTCTTGACCTTGCCTTTTTCGGTTTGATAAAGCTGCAAAAGTTTCTCTGCGTTATCCGGATCATCACGCAGTGCTTCCATTGCGCGGATGCGGATATTCGGCGGTGCATCGGGATTTTCGGCATATTGGCAATAGAGGGAATTGCATGTATTTCCGGCGAGCCGGCGCAGATAGACGAGCTGCTGACCGGAATGCTTCGGGTCGCTCAGATTGATCCGGCTGATGAGCAGCGGGATGAGCGCATCGCCGTATTGCCGTTCAAAGAAGCGGGAGATATAGTCAGCGCGTTCGGATTTGGCATCCGATTTTTCAAGATAGAGATGGAGCAGCCGCGGGTCAGCCACAGCCTGCGCAAAGGATTGCGGGATCTCTTCGGCATCGCCGTTGATGTTCTTGAAGACGCGGGCGACGGTCTGCAATTCCTGATAGGGGAGCTGATGCAGGTTCGGGCGCTCCTGTGCGGGCGGGATCTCAGCAGGCGTATCATCGGTATAGCTGCTTTGCGTCACGGCAACTGCATCGGCAAGTGCGATGCATTCTGTGAGGAGCAGTGCCGGCTGATCGCTTTCCTGCAATTTGGCGCACATCCCATAAAGACGCGCAAATACTTTGTTTTTCTCAGCAAGCGGCTGAAAAGCATCAATGGCACGCTTGAGCCGGAAATCTTCCCGGATGACGGCGCATCCGGCGGCGGCAGAATCATAAAGGCGCTGTCTCAGCGCAAAAAACGGGTTATTGTTCATATCCATATCGCAAAATCCTTCCTATCCTGCATGTATCTCACAGCCGGATCAATGCATCATCGGTCAAAACAGAAAGCGGGCAGAAGTAAAGCGTATTCTGCAAACGATCCCAGCGCATCAGCCCGAAAGCAGCACCGGTCTGGATGGACGGCGCCATGACACAAAGCGTATCAAGATTGCCGGTGACATCCGGATCCGGACAAAGCCGGAGCGATTCGCCCTGAAAGCGGAGAACCGGCTGTCCGTCTGCGGTCAGAGCGATCGCATCAAAGGGGAGCAGCACCGCCGCTTCGGATTGTCCGAGCGTGTTTTTGAGTTCGTTTTTGACTTTTTTCGCTGCATCTGCGAAGCCGGGTTCACAGAGCTGACGCGCCTTCTGATAAGATTCCGGCGTAACGGGCGCGGGTGTGGCAGATTCCCACCGGACACGGGGATTCAGACCGCCGGGATAACGGCAGAGCAGCGGGATATTCTGGATCTCAGAGACAGAATCCTCTGCTTTTACATGTTTGAGCGCTTTATAAGGACGGATGTTTTCCGTATGCACGATCGCGCCGGAACGGAGATCGAGCCAGTAAGCGGTATCGGTCAGAAGCTGTCTGACGGAATCATCCCGCACGAAGAATGCGAGCTGCATGAGAGAGACATTTTCTTCCGTCATACCGAGTTCTTTGAGCTGTGCAAGCGTCCGGACACCGCCCATTGCTTCAAAGAGGGCATCGTCATCCGGCAGCACCTCGCCGCTTTCGAGTTTCCGGTTGATATAATCGCGGCATTTGCGGACAGATGCGGCAAGCCGGACACAAAGCGCCGTCATGCGGGCGAGTGCAGCATCATCGGGTTGCTCCGACTGCTGACCGGCAGCATGCACGATCTCATAGATGATGGCTTGCGGCTCAGTGAGATAGTAGTCGCCGAGCTGCTTTGCAAGCTCCTGATAGCGTGCGCAGGCAGCAGATGAAACGGAAGCAATGCCGTTTGTAAGCAGATCGGATGCGAACTGCTCTGCAAGTGCAAGCCCTTCAAGCTGCTTATGCAGTTTTTTGGCAGCGGCAGCCGGATTTGATTTTTTCGGTGCAGGCGGATTCTCCGCTTTTTCGGCACGCGCAGCCAGTTTATTGCGCTTGCGTTCGACTTCTTCCGGAACAGCGGCGGTCGGGAACGGTTTCCCTGCGAGATAATCCAGCAGAATGGCAAGTCCGTGTTTGCAGGGGAACTGTCTGCTGGGGCAGGAGCAGCGGAATACAGGCGCATCGCCGGAAAAATCGACGGATGTGCTGTAAGGGGTCTTGCCGCTGCCGGCGCATTCTCCGAAGATCAGCGAATGGTCTTCGGATTGGAACAGCGACTGAAAACCGCCTTTTTGCGAGATTTTCTTTGCGTTCTGGAAGGCAGTGGGATTCGGTGCACTGGTGCGGACGAATTCTTCGGTGACAGATGACAGATCAGGCATAAATAAAACTCCTTTTTTATAGTCTCGTATCGTTTGGGCAAAAATGGATCATTTCTTTTAATTATAGCATAAAGTATATAATTTTGCAATAGTTATCGCAATAATTAGCGAAAAAGAAGGGATACCGCATAGAATGAGTTGACAGTGGATTGGTTCTGTGGTATAATGAAACACGATGAAAAATCAAGGCAAACGGAGGAAAAAGTATATGCCGCATTTGTTTTATATGATGGGAAAGAGCGCATCCGGAAAAGATTCGCAGTATCGAAAGATCATAGAGACACTTCCGCTGAAGCCGTTTGTTCCGTATACGACCCGACCGATGCGGGAAAACGAAGAAAACGGGCGGGAGTATTATTTTGTCACGGCAGCAGACCTGGCACAGATGCGGGAGAACGGCAGCGTCATAGAGGAACGCTGCTACCACACGCAGAAAGGCGAATGGTGTTATTTCAGTTCGGATGCACAGATCCGCTTATCTGAGGAAGATTATATCGGCATCGGGACGCTGGAATCCTACGAAAAGCTTCGGCGTTATTTCGGTGAGCAGACGGTCGTGCCGCTGTATATTGAAGTGGAAGACCACACCCGTCTGCTGCGTGCGATTGCGCGGGAACAGGAGCAGGAGCAGCCGGATTATGCAGAAGTCTGCCGGCGTTTTCTGGCAGATGCCGCTGACTTTTCGGAAGCAAAGCTGGAAGAAGCGGGCATCACGCAGCGCTTTCAGAATATTGATTTTTCGGCATGTGCAGACGCGCTTTGCCGGTATATCGCAGAACGGATGCAGCAGGCATAAGCAACGGGCGGAAATCCATTCATGGAAATTGCCGGCTCTTTCTTACTTGATTCATATTATGGTGAAATGCGTGTCGTTTCAGAGAACCTGAA
>DMBA01000175.1:29918-31852 GCA_003446315.1 Ruminococcus sp.
CTGAAAATGACGCAAAAAGCCCCTCTTTTCCAAGGGGCTTTTGCGATCGGTATAACAAAAATCAGCCCGTTTGAACAGTTTCCAAACGGGCTGACGGATTCATTCCTGTTTCAGCTTTTCGCAGATGTAAGCGCTGGCTTCTTCCGGCGACATACCGAGTGAGAAGGCGAATTCCTCATCCAGCATACGGGAAGCATCCCGCCGCGCATTATCGTCCATCGCAGAAAGATGTTTCCCACGGGCTTCCAGCTTGCTGCGCTGCCGGAGAATACAGTGGATCATGCGCAGAAGTGTATGTGCATCGCCGCCTGCCAGAATCTTCCGGAATTCTGCGCCGCGCTGTTTGCGGTCTTCATTCCAGGGGAGTGCTTCATCCTGAACGGCAGCATCCAGCATGCGGTCAATTTCCTCTTTTGAACGAAGCGGCTGCATTTTCGCGCACAATGTTTCGTTGTCCAGCGGCACAGAAACTTCCATTCCGCTGTTGCGAAGCGGCTTCAAAATGTAGCACATTCGCATCGGTACGGGGCCGGGATACGGGATCTCCTCGATCCTGTCGATCAGACATACCCCTGTTCCGCCATAGCGAACGTGCATTCCGGCTTCAAATGACTGATTCATGCGATGTCCCTCTCTTTCTGTAAGATGATGTTTTCACGGGCAATAATTCTCTACTATTATTATAGCACAAAAACTCATATTTCTCAAGGGACAATTTCAACAAAATTTCCCGAAAGGATCATTTTGTATCTATTTTCCTGCGTGTATCATTCTGACGGGAAAATAGTTGCAAAAACCGGAAAATGTGCTGAAATAAAGGAAAAAACAGGATTTTGGAAAGAAGCCGCAGCACTGACCATGCCGCTTTTCCTTCGCTCCCGCAAGTTTACAACGGCTTCGGACTTTCTTGCATATGCAAATCAGCTTACGGGTGTCCGGGCGGCAGAAGAATTGCCGTTTCCGGATGAAATATCATAAAAACAGTGCCAATATGGTTCCGGCTGGATCGGTTCGGAAGCATATTGGCACTGCTTTTTCAGGCTGCATCACGGATTTCATCGGTATCTCCGATGGTTTCCGCAGCCGTAATACGGTAAATCAGTATTTGCGGACAGTGCCCGCAGCGATGGCGGTGCATCAGCCGATATTATGGACAACACCAATGGAAACATAGCCGTCCACGATGGCGCGGAAATCGGTGTTTTCCTCAGCATCTTCGTTATAAATACCTTCTACCATGAGCCGCATGCCGCCGTTCGGCAGGGGTTCCACAAGGCGATAACGGTCACGGTAAAACATGCCGTGCGAAACGGTGCGGTCACGCAGGATGCCTTTGCATTCGGCAAGTTTGCATCCGGGAAAATTGACATTCAGGATCTGCCCGTAACCGAGCTTTACGGAGAGCAGTTCTTCGAGCACGGGCAATAAAAAAGCATCGGTTGTTTCGTGGCAGTCGCCTGCGAATTCCGAGAGCGCGATGGCATGGCATTCCTGAAAAGCAGCTTCAAAAGCAGCGCCGGCAGTTGCAGAATACTGGATATCGGAAGCGGCATTATAGCCGAAATTGATCCCGGAGAGCACGGCATCCGGCTTTTGCGGCATGACATTCAGGCACCCGACTCTGACGCAATCGGCGGGAGAGCCGCTGCACGCAAATGCGGTGACACCATCCACCGGAAATGCATGCGGGAACAGGTCGATCGGGTGATTGAGCGAGATGCTGTGGGAACCGGCACTGCGCTGGCTGTCCGGTGCAACGACCCAGACATTCCCGAAATGACGCGCAGCTTTTGCAAGCCGGATCAGACCGTCAGCGGTGATGCCGTCATCATTTGTCAGCAAAAGATTCCGTTTTACGCTGTTTTTCATGTTCTTTTTCCTTTTCTTTCGGAGAATTATCATAATTCTATTATATCATACTATGCAGAAAAAAA
>DMBA01000076.1 GCA_003446315.1 Ruminococcus sp.
CGAGCGCCGTTCCGTATATCAGCGGGAATGCCTTGTTTTTCATATTCTTCCGCACCGCCTTTCCGCCCTGCGCTCCTCAGAGCACACCACCGTCGCCGGAAATGGGGATTGTGCTGCTCTCCTGACTTCCGTTCATATAGCTGCGCGCGCTCCCCTGTTTTCCGCCGCGCATCCCGTCGTTCATGCCGCTCTTTCCGTTTCTCATGCCGCCCTGCATCTCATCGGTTTCACCGTTCATGCTGCCGCGCATTCCGCCCATACCGCCGTGCATCCCGCCGCCCATCATGCTCTGCGGAATTTCGGAGACTTCCTGCCCGTTGATGATGATTGTACCGCCGTTGAATTCGGCTTTTGCGTCATAATCAAACGCGGACATCTGCGCGGTGATATTGATTGTTCCGCCGTTGACATAGACCGAACCGTTGGAGTCGATCGCGTCCGTATCGCCCTGTCCGACTGCAACATTGAGATTGCCGCCGTTGATCTCAACTGCGGTTTCATAAGCGTTTGCCGATGCAGCGGCATTGATGCCGTCATCGCTTGCGCTGATGTTGATATTGCCGTCATTGATCCGCACATAGGTCGCTTCCAGACCTTCTGCCGCAGTAATATCCATTGTACCGCCGTCGATTTGCAGAAGCGCACAAGCCTGCATTCCGTCGCTGCCGCCGGTAATCGTATAGGTTCCGCCGAGTATTGTGATTGTTCCTTCGGCTTCGTCATTTTCGCAGTGGAAACCGTCCTTGTCGGTCTTGATATTGAATGTGCCGTCATATACCGAGATGCTGTCATTTGCTTCAAAGCTGTCAAGTGCGGTTGTGATGTTGTAGGTACCGCCGGTGATTTTCAGATCATCCTTGCAGGTGATGCCGTTGCCATAATTTGCAGTGATGTGCAGTGTGCCGGTTCCGTTCAGAACCAGATCGTCTTTCGAGAAAATCACTGCATCGGTGTTTGTATCGCCGTCCGCTGTGAACTGTCCGCTGACGGTCAGGGTGTTTTCGCTGTTTGTTGTCGTGACAAACACCTTATCCGCAGAGATCACATAGATTGCAGGAAAATCGTCGTTGGTGATGCTGACACCGTCCAGCACAAGCTGAATCTTTGCGGCATCGTCTGCGTTGATGCGAATTGTACAGTTCTTCGCAGTGCCGCTGATTACATAGACACCTTCATCAGTGATGTCGATGATTTTGCCGTCGGTTACTGTGATGCGCTGTGCATCGCTCAGATCGGCAGTCTGCGCAAGATCACGCTCTGTGAACAGTTCGCTTTCCTGTTCTTCGGATACAGTTTTCTGAGAAAGCTCCATCACCGCAGCAGTGTCATGTGCGTCCTGATTGACAGAGACAGCTTCCGTGCTTTCCTCTGCATTCACGGAATCGCTGCTTGTCACAGCGGGCTTTTCGGCAGCGGTGTCCGCATTCTGATTCATTCCGCAGCCTGTCATTGTAACGGCGAGCATTGCAGCCAATACGGCAGTCGTCATATTCATATTCATCTTTTTCATCATCATTCATCCTTTCATATCGGTTGAGATTCGGTTTGTTTCTATGGCTTTATTATACTGAACCAATATGGAAGGTGTATGAGAGCAATGTGGAATCACGGATGGTGAATTGTGGAATTTTGTAGGAATGGCATCAGAATCATGAATGCAGCCGGTATTGTGAGAAGGCGCGATGCTCCCGGACAGATCGTTATACCGAAAGAAAGCTGTTCTGTTTTTCAGAATACAGAGGATTTTGACTATCTCTTTTATGTGCAAGCAATCACATTGTTCTATAAAGCATCGTAAATGCGATGTTTTTGCCAGTGTACAGAGAAACATCCGCACTTCACTTTCAAGAATGAAAACCGCAGAAACAGTTGCAGATCCTTCGCTTGATGCAGACATCCGGAATCTCGCCGCAGCCGTGCGGAATCGTTCGTATTGCAACTCTACGGAGCGTGGATTGACGAATCTGTATGCATCGTGTATAATAAGATCATCGAAAATAACCGGATCATCATGAAAAGGGGAACCACGATGGATCATATCAAAACAGGAAAACAAATCAAGCATTTCCGTACAAAAATGAATCTGACACAGAAACAGCTTGCCGAACTGCTCCATGTCAGTGACAAAGCGGTTTCAAAGTGGGAGTGCGGAAACGGGTGTCCTGATCTCTCAATGTTTCCGGCATTAGCCGAGATCTTCGGCACGGATATTCAGGTTTTGCTGACGGGCGCACTCGATCAAAATGAAAAGGAGAACGGCAATATGAAAAAACTGCATTTTTACGTCTGCAAAGACTGCGGAAACATCATCACTGCAACGAGCGATGCAGCGGTGACCTGCTGCGGAAATAAACTGCATGCTTCCATACCGAGACAGGCAGAAGAACGCGAAATGCTCACGGTTCAGGATACGGACGGCGAATGGTATATCACGACCGGTCATGCAATGACGAAGACACATTATATTTCATTCGTGGCTTATGTGAATGACAGCACGGTGATGCTGTTCAAACAGTATCCCGAATGGGGCGTGCATATCAATCTGCCGATGTACCGTTCCGGCAAGCTGATGTGGTATTGCAGTCAATGCGGTCTGCTCTGGCAGAAAATATCGCCGAAGCGCGGATAAAACGCAAGGCACAGAGTTGTTTCTCTGTGCCTTGTTCATTTTCATCAAAGTCTGGGGTCAACAGGCTCACTTTCAAAGGCGAGAACACCGAATGCGCATTCATGCACCCGATACAGCGGCTCACACTTGACAAATCGGTGCAGCGATTCCATACCGAGCGAAAATTCTTTCAGCGCCAGCGTTCGTTTCCGCTTCAATGAACGAACTTTCAGTCGTTTCAGATGCTCCGGCGCAAGATATTCCGCACCGTAAATGATCCGCAGATACTCCCGCCCTCTGCATTTGACAGCCGGCTGGAGCAGCTTATAGCCCTGCTTTGCGGTATAGGTTTCCGGCTTGACTACCATACCCTCCCCGCCGCTTGCGGTCAGGGAAAGCCACCATTCTACGCCGTTCTGAACGCTTTGTTCATCCTCTGTATCCACACAGAGATACGGCGTTTCCATATATACAGGGTCAATGCCGGTGATATATTTCCGGATATTCTCCATATGCCAGATATGCGTTTTCTCTGAGAACACCTTACCCTCGACCGCAAGAATATGGAACGGCGCAATGCGGAAATCATCAACACTTTTTACCGTCCAGCAGTATTCACGGTATGCTTTGATATAGCGGGCAATATCGTCCTGCTTGGTCTGATAGGCGTTCAGAACTTCCTGCAAATCCACATTCTGTCCGGAAGTGAAGCTGCTGACTGCAAATGCATTGTTCTGCCGCCCGCACGCCTTTTCAAGCGCAGAAACCGCAGCGGAAAGACTGCCCGCAGCCGCATTTCCGGTGGGCGCATATTGTGAACGGATCAGTCCCTGCGCCTTCTCTGACCACGGCATCAATTCTGTATCAAGACACACCCAATCGGTTGCAAAATCATTCCAGAAACCGTTTTGCGTAAGAACGGCATCGAGTCTGTCCAGCAGCGATGCCTCTGTATCCGCATCATCGAAAAAGCGTCTGCCGGTTCTGGTATAGATAATACCGCTTGTACCATCGGTGATGCCAAAGCGTTTCCGTGCTGTATCCGGTGAATTGCAAAGCACAATGACGGCACGCGAGCCCATATGCTTTTTCTCGCAGACGACATTCCGGATCCCGTGGCTGCGGTAATATGCAAATGCCTGCAAGGGATGTTCCAGATAGTCGTCCAGTTCACTTGTCTCGCAGGGCGACATGGTCGGCGGGAGATAGATCAGCCAGTGCGGATCAGCCGCAAAGCGTGACATCGTTTCCAGTGCCGCAGCAGCGTTATTTTCGTGAATGTCGATCGCAGGCAGCAGCTCTGTTTCGATGTGCAGTTTTTTATTGAAGTCGCCGATGGTGAGCATATCACCCATATCGGTATCCACCGCTTCTTCCAGCGGCTTGACCGGTTCATAATATTGCTGCAATGCCTGCACTTCCGCAAATTCTCTTTCCGGATAGCGGAATGCAGTCAGCTTGCCGCCGAATACACATCCGGTGTCGATGCAATAGGTATTGTTCAGCGGTTTGATCTCTTTTGCTGCGACATGCCCGTATACAACTGTTGCGCGTCCTCTGTAATCGGCAGCCCATTCCAGACGAACCGGCAGCCCGTAAGAATCCGTTTCACCGGTCGTTTCTCCGTATAGGCAGAATTCACGCACCCTTGCCGATCCCCTGCCGATATACGCCTGTTTCAGACCGGCATGTGCAATGACCAGTTTTCCGTCATCGAGCACATAATGACTGATGAGACTGTCAAGAAACGCGGCGACTTCTGCTTTGAATGCGCCGCCCTGCGCTTCGATCTCTGCAATCGTCTTATCAATGCCGTGCGTCATGGCGATGTGCTTGCCGTTCAGATATTTCAGCAGTTTGACATCATGGTTGCCCGGAACAGCGATCGCGTTTCCTGCCTTCACCATATCCATCACAAGCCGCAGCACATCGGCATTGCGGTTGCCTCTGTCACAGAAATCGCCGAGAAATGCAGCCTGTCTGCCGTCCGGATGCGCATAAACGCCGTCTTTTTTGACATAGCCAAGCTGATCGAGCAGCAATTCCAGCTCATCACAGCAGCCGTGAATATCGCCGATGATATCAAACGGCCCGTGCAGGTCTTTTTTATCGTTCCAGAGCTTTGTGCGCACGATCTCCGTGTTTTCAAGCTGCTCCAGCGAATTGATGACATATACAAAGCGGAATCCCTCACGCTTTAAGCCGCGGATACTGCGTTTGACATCGCGGGCATGCTGCCGGATCACACGTTCGGGGAAATTCCGTTCGGGGCGGGCTTTGTTGCGCTCCTGCATGATCTCCTCGGGAAGATTCAGCACGATCGCCGCTGTATGGACATTCTGTTCTCTTGCAAGGTCAATGATCTGTTTTCTGGCGCTTTGCTGGAGATTTGTTGCGTCAATGACAGTCAGCTTCATATTGTTCAGGCGCTTGTTTGCCGCATAAAACAGCAGGTCAAAGGCATCACCGGAAACGCTCTGACTGGTTTCGTCATCGCAGACCATTCCTCTGAAAAAATCAGAGGACAGCACTTCTGTGGGCTTGAAATGTTTCAGTGCAAAGCTGCTCTTGCCCGATGAAGTTCCGCCGATCATTGCCACAAGGCAGAATTCCGGTATTTCAATTCTGTATTTATCCATTTTTATGATTCCTTCCGTTATACGCTAATTAATCCACACCGTACATCGCTGTATTTTCGTGAAGAAGCCGGGTATTGATATATCGGATCAAATCATCGGAGATGTATGTTGCAAACCTGTGCCACAGTGTTCTGTCATCGGAAAGGCATTCCAGCACCGTCACATCGGCAACATTTTTCACAGCCTCGTCACCGTCCTGTATCATCCGTTCAATAAACGCACAATATTTCCGGATCAAAGCGGTATCCGTTTGATCTGCTAACAGCTTTTGCAAAGGGACATTGATGTTTTCGTAATAAAAAGGATGCTGCAAAAGTTCACCAAACATCTCCATATGCTCGATATAGGCAGGCTTCTTTTCGGGAAACAGTTCCAGAAATCTCTCGATGGTTTCGCTGCAATCCATCGTGTTACCCCGCTTTGCAGAATACAGCCATTTGTGTCGGCGTTCCGTATTTTTCATCCACATCGCCGATGCCGCTGATCGCACAGGTATAGCCGAATGTCTCGCAGACATGTTCTGTCCACGCCCTGAATTCTGCGCGTGTCCACTCAAAGCGGTGGTCGCCGTGACGCAGTGCATTTTCCTGCATATGCTCATAATTTGCATTATATTCCCTGTTCGGTGTTGTAAGAATGACGGTTGCAGGCGCAGCAAATGCAAAAACTGCCCGTTCAAATGCCGGTATCCGCATCGGCTCAATATGCTCGATCACTTCGATCACACAGGCGCAGTCATAACCCGAAAACCGGTTGTCACGGTACGTCAGGGAAGCCTGCATAAGCGTGAGCTTATTTTTACGGTAGGGCTGCATGCGGTCAAGATGCAGCCGCTGTGCCGCTTTTTCCAGCACAGATACGGATACATCGCAGGCGGTGACCTTTTTGATCTGCGGCTCATTCAGCAGCAATGAGGTCAGACGGCATTCGCCGCAGCCCAGGTCAATCACCGTAGACGCGCCGCTTGCCAGAACTGCATTCCGCACAGTTTCCATACGCTGCGTATTCAAAGGCGTGCGGATTTCTCTTTCTGTTGTTTCGGTTTCATCCAGGCTGTCTTCGTCCGCGATCTCATCCGAAAGCAAAATATCCAATGCTTTGCGGGCATAGCTTTTCTTTGCAGTAAAATAGCGGCGGGTGATCTTTTCTCTGTAAGGGTGATCGGCAAGCCAGCCTGCGCCGTGATCGAGCAGTTTCTGAATCTCATCTTCCGCGATATAATAATGCTTCTGCTTATCAAAGACCGGTATCAGCACATAAATATGATTCAGCAGATCCGAGAGTTTCACGTTCCCGCTGATCGTCAGGTCAATATAAGGCGAGATGCCCCATTCCGGGAAGGCGGTATCGAGCTGCGTGCGTGTTGTCTGCACGGTATATCCCAGCGGTTCAAACAGTTCCTTTGCAAGCGCCGTATCGCCGTTATCTTTCAGGGCAGAAATTGTTGCAGTCAGATGCAGCGGCGTGTCTGCAAGTTCCTGCCGCTGATCGCATCTGCCGTTCATTGCCGTTCCGAAAATGCGGACGAGCGCAGTGCTCATGAATGAAGTCGAAGCATAGGGACGGTCGTTGACATAATCAAAAAGACCGCCATCCTTGCTGCCGGCTTTTCCTCTTGCAAGATCAAGCGGATCAATATCCAGCAGCAAAGCAGCGGTCGTGCGGGTGTCCGATACTTCCGGATAAAACACATAGGCTTTTCCGTAGGATAATTCGAATTGCTGTGCTCGCTCTGGATTTTTATGCAGCAGGAAACCGAGTTCCTGTGTATTGGTTCCTTCATAGGTTATGGTTAGCAACAAAGATGATCGCTCCTTTCACAATATTTATATCATTATACCATAAACGCCGCCTTTATGCAAGTGCTTTTCCGCAAAAATCAGACATTGTATACGACAAGTATATCTTTGAAATGGATATGGATGCGATTCTATAAAAAGTGAGAAATCTCTCATTTTCTATTGACAGGCGCATCAAAATGTGATATAGTATATGTGAGAGATATCTCATATTCTGACGGAAGGAGCCTGAAATATGAAACATGTGAAAGCTGTGATCGGTACAAATGCATGGGGCGGAAAGGCATACGGCAAACTCCTGCGCGGCAGCTATGTCGAAGATGCGGTCATTCAGGAAGCGGATGCAGGAAGCGGATGCACGCGGTCTGACGGTCTATGACCTTGCCCGTGATTACGGTCTTGGCAAGGCGCAGAAAATGATTGGTGAATAAGGTGACATGATGGAAAATACAGCAAAACCGGTACAGGCAAGGTCACAGAAAACAAAAGAAAAGCTGCTGACGGCGGCAATTACGATGTATGCCAAAAACGGCTATCACTGCACAACAGTGGATGAAATCGCAGCAGAAGCGGGGGTTTCGACCGGCATTGCCTACAGGTATTTCCGGAACAAAAAAGATCTGCTGCTCTCTGCTCTGGAATTTGCATCAAAGGAAGTCAAAGGCATTGCATCACTCGACAGCATTGACAAACTGGATGACAATACAGATTTTCGCAAGTATATTGATACGGTACTAAAAGGCTTCGAGGAAATTCATGACAGATTTCACGATATTCATGAGGAACTGGAAGGCTTGCAGCATACGGATGAAGATGTGCGGAATTTTTATGCCGAAGTCAGCCGCGATATGATGGAGAACGTCATAGAGAAGCTCAGCAGCTTTTTACCGGATCATACAAATATTCGTGAAAAGGCATATCTTGCGGTCAGTATTCTGGAGCAATACTGTCATCTGAAAATGAACCGTGAACTGATTCCGCTTGATTTCGATATCCTGCGCGAAAAGTCGATAGATACTGTGATGATGATTCTGAATTGAGGTGTAAGCTGAGCAGAACATGATCGTTCAATTTTTGAAAAAGGAGTAATATGATGGGTATGGTTTTCATAGAGGGCATTGTTGCCTGTTTTATCGTTTTGATTGCTTGTGTGATCGGCATTGCAAACGGGCCGGTCAATCTTGTGTGTCTGTACGAAAAAGAAGTGCATGACAGGGTCGTTGAGAAAGGGCTTATCACAAGGGAAACGATCAACAAAAACGCAAATAATTTCCGGCTGTTCGGGATGCTTCCCCTTTTCCTTTTCGTGATGGTGTCTGTATACGGTGTCAACGGCGCACGCGGATTTTGGGAAGGCTTCTGGCAGATCTGTGTCATTTTGCTGATGGAAGGGCTTTTTGACAGATTATTCATTGACTGGTATTGGGTCGGAAAGACAAAAGCATGGATCATTCCGGGAACAGAAGACCTGATGCCCTATATCTACGGCAAAACCCTGATCGGGAAATGGCTGATTACACTGGTCGGTTATCCGGTCATAGCGGCTGTGCTGTCTCTGATTATGTCTTTGATCCTGAAATAACCGTAAAACCGTGCAGGTTTGTGCGAAGCCCAATATCAATGATCGCTTCCGCGAAACTTTTTATCGGCAGACTGATGCCGCCGGTGTGCTTCCATACACATCGGCGGCATTTGTTTTTGTCACTTTGAAAAAGATTCGATTCTTTTTATACATTGACAATTTGCAGAATTTTGGTATAATAGATATAATATATGTCCTGCAAAAACAGTCGAACCGGGCATGATCGTGCGGCATATGCGGCAGCTTCCTGCATCCGCAGACCGGTTTACCCTGTATAATACAAAATGCCGTTCTGATCGAAAATGCAGTATCCCGCCGGACACATTTCCCTTGCAGTCTCGAACGTATAATACGCGCCGATCTGGGATGCGCTTGTATTTGCGTGATCGCGGATCCGATAGATTGTATTTTCGGGTGCAGGATCCGGTTCTGCTGCTTTGCTGTCTTGGATATCGGGCATGTTGATATCCGGATATTGCGTTTGAAACAACTGATCGGCTGCGTTTATAAATGCTATGATGATTCTGTCAATCGGCGTATCTGTTTTCTGCACATCATTCGTTTCGCAAAGCATGAATGTCAGCACGCAAATGACAAGCATCATCAGTTTGGATTTGATGTTTCTCATAATTCCACCTCCGTATTCATCCGGTCAAAGCGTTTTTCATGTCTTCATTATAACATCGGAAGCATGGAGAAAAACAGTTTCTTTTACCGGAAAAATACTGGAGATTTTCCGGACAATCCTGATCCCGTTTTTCAGGATTGGACAATTATTGGACTGGGGGTATCATATGATTCCTTTTACGCTTTATTGTTTTGCAAAAGTATTCAATCTTTCTTACAGCGGGAGCTCGCCGAAACTTTTGAGTCTGTTTGGAGAGGGCATCTCGCCGGAAGCGCTCACAAAAGTGGTTTACGGAAAAACAGACAGTGCTGCTTATGCGGAACGGATTGATCTCAGCGGCATCAAGGCGCAGAATACGCTGAAAACATTGCGCATTGACCGTTTGCGTTTTGCATATCAATTCTTCATTGAGCAGGAGCCTGATACACCGGAAAAAGAAGACCTCGTCAATGCACTGCTGGAATATGCGCTGCTGCGTGAGAAAGAGGAACAGGCAGACGTATATGACAGAAAAGATACAGAAGAAGTCAGACTGTTTATCCTGCAATTGCGGGACATGGTTCTGCAAAATGATGCCTGCGGCGATGCACAAAACAATCGGAAGCAGCCCGTTCAGACTGCTGCCCCGTCCCGTTCTGAGCTGAAAACGGCAGGGAAACCGGATATGGCGCATATGACAACACAGGCATATTTTGACTATATAGAAGCGCATTTTGATGAGATCACTACGCTGGAGATATCCTGTCATGCAGGCGATATCTGGCTGCAGCCTTCCAGTTTCCGCTATCGTTTGCTCAAGCGACTGAGTGATAAAGGCATCCCAATCAATGTGATTATCAATTCCCTTCCTGCAACGGAAATCATCTGGCAGCATATGCGTGATACCGAAGCATATGAGATGGGCATGTACCGTTCGATCGAAGACATTACAAACGCATGGAAGATCATGTCTGCATCCAGAAAAAGCATCACTGTGAAAGCCTGTGATATCCCGCTTCTGCATAATTTTCTCTGTGTGTCGTTTCATTCGGATACAAGCGCTTTGATGCGGATCGGGATGTACACATACGGAAAGCCGCTGGAAGAAAGCCATCCGCATTTGTATTTTACGGATCAGGATGCACATTTCGCCATCATGAAAAATGAATATGCGTATCTCTGGGAGATTTCTGTGCCGATCTGATACAGACTATGTTTCTCCGGATGCCGTATCAACACGAATGCCCCGTAAAGCGGGGCATTCAGTCTGTCAGGGCGTATTTATCAAAGCGAGACAAGGAGTCCACAGCCGGTAATAATGGTATCTGCAGCGTCAGATGCAGCCTCTCCCCTCTTTTTCATTTGGCGATAAATATTGCATTTTTGGGGATAAATATTTCTGCAAAATATGATATGATTGATTTAGGGAACCACTGATGAAGCGGGGAGCCCCCGCTGGCATTTTCTAAAGTTCACCGGGCGCGGAAGCCGCGCTGCAAATGATCTAAAGTTCACCAGGCGCGGAAGCCGCGCTGCAAATGATCTAAAGTTCGCCGGGCGCGGAAGCCGCGCTACAAATGATCTAAAGTTCGCCGGATGCATATGCAAATTAGGCTTGAATTGTTGCATTTTTCGTCATAATATGATATAATAGAATAGATTATGTATAAGTTGAGGTGGAAGGGATGATCTATCTGCTGGAAGATGATCAGAATATCC
>DMBA01000204.1:0-2901 GCA_003446315.1 Ruminococcus sp.
CTTTTGAAGAAAGCTCTCGTCAGCAAGCTGCCGAATCAAAACTTTTATTTTGGCTTCGCTGCATTGTCAATAGAAATTCTCAATTGCTGCTCAGGTCAATCACATTTGTGCCGATGCTTCGGTATGTTGTGTCATGTGTGACCATGATGATCGTTTTTTTTGCCTGATTCATTTCGTTCAGAATGCGAATGATATTATCTGCGTTTTTCCGGTCAAGTGAGCCGGTCGGCTCATCTGCAAGAATGATATCACATTGCTTGTACATCAGTCTTGCAAGTGCGGTTCGCTGCTGCTCGCCGCCGGATAATGCATAAACCATCATATTCGCTTTGTTTTGCAGATCAACTGCCTTTAATGCATCTTCAACGGAAACACCGCTGCGGCAGTTTTTCTGAATCAGCTCAATATTCTGCCGGACGGTTTTATTATCCACCAATGCGAAATTCTGAAACAAAAATCCAACCTTTTTTTGCAGATATGCCTTTTGATTCCGTTTGCATGTAATGTCTGTTCCGTCAACAAGAATACTGCCGGAATCCACCGGTTCCAATGCGCCGATCATATTCAGCAGCGTGGTTTTTCCGCATCCGCTGGCTCCGAAAATGACCGTAAAAGCACCGTCCGGAATCGTATAATGAAAATGATCGAATAATATATGATGCCCAAACTTTTTCGACAGATCTTTTATTTCAATCATAAAAATCCACCTTTCAGTACCTTTACAATATTTTTCTTTTCCTGCGTCAGATGAATCAGAATCAGGCAGATGACATCCGGAATCAAACAGCCCGCAAAAAGCAGCACGGTCAGGTTTCTGGCTGCTGTCATGCGGTTTATGATAAAGAAACCTGCGGTTCCGGTTATCGCATGAATCAGAACGGTTGCCAGCAGATGTTTTCCGTATTTGGTCACGAAGGATGCGCCTGTTGTCCGGAGAATCGCAATTTCCTTCATGTTGATTTTATGGTAAAAAATGACCAGTGAAAATGTCACAACATATTGCAGCAGCAGCATCAGTGCGATCAGCAGGGAAATGGAAAAAAGATTCCGCTTTGACTTGGTGTGCAGATAATCCATGCTGGATTGCAGGTCAATTGTATATGCACGGACATAAGGCAGTTCTTCGCTGATTTTCTGCAAATAATGCGGCTCATCAGGCACAGCAATCGCTGCATCAAACATTTGCAGTTTTCCGGTCAAGACTGAAAAGTCCGTTACAGGGCTGCGGCTGATGACAATATACGGACGGTCGGCATACTGAATCAGCGAATTGTCATGCGGTTCAAAATAAGGAACTTTTGCGTTTTTATCGTACAGGATCGTTTCAATATGCGCTGTTTTTCCGGTTCCGCCGCCGAATTTTATCAGCAAACCGGTCATTGTATCTTCAATTTGCGCTCGTTCTTTCAGTGTGATCCCGCCTGACGGCTTTGGCATCAGAAAAATAATTTCAGATTGGCAGGAATGCAGTTCTTCTGCAAATTGTTCATATAAAAGCGGTTCGGCATTCGAATTGTAATATACAACTTCAAAGCTGCTGTTCCGGTTCAGGTTTCCGTTGGTGCTGTGTCCGATGGTTATGACCTCTGACCAGTGCTTTGTATAGAATGCATTGCATGCATCGCCTCTGCTTTGCCGGTCTGCAAACGCATCATCCAGTTCATTGCGGTAAGCGGTGAACTTCGGAGATGACGGATCTGCTTCAAACTGCAAAAGATCATATTTGCGCAGATCCATTGCGGAACAGGATGTTTTGTATGCTGCAATTGCATCCAGACCGACTCCGGTGAAGAGCGTCAGGCTTGCAAGCAGCATGGAAGCTGCACAAAATTTCAAAATATAACTGCCGCACAGCAGCCGCTTCCATCCGGTGTTGCGCTGCGAAATGTCCTTTACATGAAAGCGCAGCAGCGAAAGATACGGAAGGACGGCGCACAGAACCGATACGGGATAATAGAGCAGATAATTGCTTGCAGCCGAAAACGTGGAATACATAGACAAAAGTGCACCTTGCAGCGTGATTAACACGATACAAATAACAGTATCCGCCAGAATATTGCTGAGCACCGGCGTGCCTGCTGAAAAGCCGAATACTCTCCGAATGGATATTTCACGCCGGATGCTGCTGACATGATAGACAGCCAGAAACAGAATCAATCCCCAGCAGATTCCCCAGACAAGCAATACAATCCGGTTGTAATGATCGCGGTAAAGCGGAATTTGCTCCCTGCTTGTCATCTTGATTTCTTTTGTCACAGTATCAAAGAACAACTGTGTTCCGTTTTCGTTTCTTTCTACGCAAAACCGCAGATTTTCATGGATAAACGTCAAAGCGGAAAGCGGATATACGGTTTCGGTAACGGTTCCGCTGCCAAGGCTTTTGTAGGTGTCCGGAAGCGGAAATGCGGATTCTTTTTTCCGCTCTCCGGTCTGATAAAAAGCATATTCTGTCTGTCCTGCTGCGGTCAGGTTCTCTGACACGATAAATACATTGGTTCCGGTTTGCTTTGCCGCCTGTTCAATGACGTTTAACTGTTCCGGATTATGTACATCGAAATGACAGATATATACCTGAGATTCTATTTCAAAGATATGATTTTGAATGGCAGCTTCATTGGTCAGACAGGATGCAGCCAGAATGCAGACAAAAAACAGAATGAATTTGATAATCCGCATAAATACACCTCTTTTGATAAACACAGCGGTGATTTGTATTTTGAATCACCGCTGTGTGGCTTTTTCAGTTAAGCAAAGAAATTACACGTTGACGTATCCGCGCCATACAATAATTTTGCCATAGTATGACTTCCATGAGGGAAATGAACCTGAGTTGGGAACACACATTTGTTATGATAATCCGAAAACTGAATTGACAGAATCCATGGCTTCTCTGATTTCAGC
>DMBA01000204.1:2975-3688 GCA_003446315.1 Ruminococcus sp.
ATTTCTGCATCGCCCTGATAATCCTGAATGAGCGCTGCATCGCTGTTTACTTCCATATGATACAGCTTTTTATAGTCGGTATAATCTGTAATCTGCAAATCATAGCGGTATTTGCCGGACAGGAAAGGCTTTATCCGGATGATAATTGCATATTGATTGGTGCATTGATTATCGTTTTCTGTGTCTGCAATCAGACTTTGTGCCATTGCGTAATTTCCGGAAAACCGCAGATAACGCATCGGAAAATTCACGGAATATCTGTAATATACATCATCTCCGTGCGGTTTTGAATCACGGAATGTGTACTCTTTATATAATGGCGACTGATCCTCTGAATCAAAAGAATGCTCTTCTTCAAATTCCGGATGTGCCTGAATCAGCTTTGTGAAATAAGTGTACCTGTAGTAAAACCAAAGACCGTTCATAACTGCAAAAATCAGAAGCAGAATGCATATAATCAGAATAATCGTTTTTTTCTTGTTGAGATGTGGTTTCATTGATTCCTCCGCTGCAAAAAAAAATGTACCCTCTTTTTACAGAAGAAATTACACGTTGACGTATCCGCGCCATACAATAATATTGCCATAGTATGACTTCCATGAGGGAAATGAACCTGAGTTGGAAACACACATTTGTTATGATAATCCGAAAACTGAATTGACAGAATCCATCGCTTCTCTGATTTCAGCATCGGCTTTATCCAGAATGATTTC
>DMBA01000091.1:0-571 GCA_003446315.1 Ruminococcus sp.
CCCAGATGTTGTTCCAGCAGTTGTTGGTATCCTTGATGATACGCTTCATGTAGCCGACATACGGAGAACCGCCGTTGTCATTCATCTGCGTTGTATCGACCGCAATGATCGGCTCGATGTACTTGTCATAAGATTCCTGATTGCGCACGGAGATATCGCCGTCGCAGTCACAGTAATACAGCCAGACTGCTGCCCATGCCAGCTCATCGTAATCGTAGCTGGAAGTATAGAAGCCGCCGTCATAGCCAAGTGTCAGAACCTTGTTGTCCTCGCCTTCTTCGTGCGAGTCAACAGCCATCTGATAAAGATCCTTTGCGCCCTTGAGACACTTCTTTGCATATTCCGGCTCGGTATCCTTAAAGTTCAGGTAATTGACTGCCAGTGCAGCCGCAGCACCTGCGCACATATCGGATGCACGGGAATCTGTCTGCTTGGTCTTCTTCGCATTCGGGTCTTTCGACTGATCCGCCGCATTGCCGACGGTATTGTCGCTGCTGAAGACATTCGTTCTGGTCGCAAGATATGCAGGGCGTGCAAAATCAAGCAGATGCTCGCCCTGAAGATCCGGACA
>DMBA01000091.1:677-2628 GCA_003446315.1 Ruminococcus sp.
GCGAGCAGCTCGCCGTCCTTGTCGTAATAAAGCGCTTTCAGGTAGAAATCGCAGAACGCATGCAGAATATCTTCCATATGCTCTGCATTGCCTGTTTTCTCGTAAGCATCGCGGAATTCGTAGTAACCCCAGCCCAGTGTCGAGGCTGCATATGTGCCCGGCAGACCGAATTTGACATGGTCACCCGCGTCGTGCATGCCGCCTTCGCAGTCGAGACAGCCGTCGCCGTCCGGATCAAGCTCAGCACGATGCTTCTCGATCCATTCATCCGGCAGATTGATACCCTTAAAATCTGTGCCGTACTGTTTCAGCGGGATATGCTCGTCTTCCATGTGGCAGTCGGCACGCCATTCCAGACGGCCTGTGCGTTTGCCGCACTTATTTGCGTCATAGAAATGCAGTGTATACTGCAAACCTTTCGCAAAATCGACCTCCACATCGTCATAGGAAAAGCTCGCAGGATCAGGGAAAACCTTTTCGCTGTCCTTCACCTTTCCGGGGTCCTCACCCGCGGCGGCAAACGCCGTCAGAGCAGATGTGCCTGCCATCATTGCTGATAAACACAACGTGATACCAGCCCTGAGCAGCTTTGAATTCTGTTTCATAGAATCCACCCTTTCTAAATTTTTACGGTTCATTACGCCGTTTATTTATTGCGGTCCCCTAACCGCAAATAAACATGTTTACTCTCACGCTTGCCCTCTCGCTTTATCTGCTGTGCTTATTTTTTCATTCCGCAGCAGAACTTATATTTCTTGCCGCTGCCGCACGGGCACGGCTCATTCGGGCCGACCTTCTTTTTGGAAAGCGACTGCTTATTGAAGCTGCCGTCACCCGAACCTGCATTCGGGGCATCCGGCTGTGCGACCTGCTCACGCTGCGGCACCTGATTCTCCGGCAGCTTGATGGTCAGCAGCACACGAACGGTATCTTCACGGATCGCATCGACCATTGCATCGAACATTTCGAAGCCTTCGTAGCGGTACTCAACGACAGGATTCTTCTGTGCATAGCCGCGCAGACCCATACCGCGCTTCAGCTCATCCATATCATCAATATGTGCCATCCACTTGGTATCCACCACACGCAGCAGCACAACGCGCTCCAGTTCACGGAGCTGTTCTTTGCCCATGATCTCCTCGCGCTTGCCGTAAAGCAGAATGGTACGGTCAGTGAGCATTTTGATGATGTCATCGCGCTCGGTTGCATTGACCTTCTGATCGTCCCAGTCGAAATCTTCCGGCAGGGTGATCCAGTCCATGAAGTATTCACGCAGACCGACCAGATTCCAGCTCGATTTATCCAGTGCATCCGGCAGATACTGCTCAACGGTGCCCTTGATGAGTTCCTTCATCATATCAAGGATATACGCATGGAGATCCTGACCGTCCAGCACCTGGCTGCGCTGACCATAGATGATCTCTCTCTGTGTATTCATGACATCGTCATAGTTCAGGACGTTCTTACGGGTTGCAAAATGCATGCCCTCGACCTTCTTCTGGCAGGACTCAATGACCTTCGACATCATTTTGCTCTCGATGGGCATATCCTCATCCACATTCAGGCGTGCCATCATATTTTCAAGGCGGTCACCTGCAAAAATACGCATCAGATCGTCTTCTACGGAGAGGAAGAAGCGGCTTTCGCCCTCATCGCCCTGACGACCGGAACGACCGCGGAGCTGATTGTCGATACGACGGGACTCGTGACGCTCTGTACCGAGAATATACAGACCGCCTGCTGCCTTGACATCCACAGCCTTTTCCTTCACTTCTTCATTGAACTTATTATAAAGTGTCCGGTAAACCTCACGCGCTGCAAGGATCTCCTCATCTTCCGTATCGGCATAACCGACTGCTTCCGTGATGATCTCCTCGGGGATCTCGCGCTTGCGCATCTCTGCTTTTGCGAGGAATTCTGCGTTACCGCCCAGCATGATATCGGTACCACG
>DMBA01000352.1 GCA_003446315.1 Ruminococcus sp.
TTTGTGTAATTCTGAATTAGAAAAGAAGATTTTATCTGCATATAAAAAGTCCGAAAGCGACTCAGAGCCGTTTTCGGACTTTGTTTTCTTATGAAAAGCTGTAATCGGTGATATCAAACACATACATGACATCTTCGCTGCTTTTGAGCATGCGCACACCGGCAAGGCGGTCGCCGTCATAGTAGCGGTAGAGCGTGGTATATTCCGGCTCTGCTTTGCTGTCATCTTCCATCAGCCAGACTTCGCAGAGATAATTGGTTTTCCCGACGATCGTTTCATATGCACCGGCGCATTCAAACCGGATTTTATCATGTGACTGGGTTGCGAAGAACCATTCTGCGAGATTGGGAATCCGGCTGTCGGGGGATACTTCCCATGTATTGCCTTTCTGTTCCTCGATGCCGGATGCACCGGTACGCAGCGAGCGCTTTTTTGTCACAAGACTTTTTGCGCTGCCGATCCGGATATCCATATTCGTACCGGAAGCTGATTTTTCATAATCATAAGCGGAGATATTATTGGAGAGATTGCCCTGATCGTCGAACAGATAGGTGTAAGTATGAACGGTGACGGTTTTTTCCTGTATTTGCGCAGAAATCGCTCTTGCGCATCTGCCGGGATCGTCATCGGGTGTTTCGTCAGTCGTTTCGCCGGCGGTATAATCAAACCGCAGCGATTTGACGGTCTTCTGATAAAAATTACATTTTGTACTGACGATGCTGAACACAAAGATGCAGGCAATCAGAATGATGAGCACAAGCAGAATGCGGATTTTACGTTTTTGCCGTCTGTCGCCGTCACTTTCGGCATCTGCGCAGTATGGAACGAAGCCTTCTTCGGGCAGTTCCGGCTGATCGGGTGTTTCGAGTGTCGGCAGAATGATTTTTTCTTCATCACGCAGCGGGCTGTTATCCTGTTTCATGATGCACCTCAAGATTTCTGATCGGGATCCTGTTTGGCGGTCAGACGGTTCAGCAGGGAAGTCAGCAGCGCGATCGCACCGATGACGATAAAAATACCGAGCATGCCAAGCCCCATATATTTGAGGTTTTCGATGAAATGTACGGGTTCAAACGCAGCAGGCAGAAGATACATAAAAAACGCTCCTTTCAAGATCAGTGCAGGAAGAAATTGAGGATCAGACCGCCGGCAATGACGGAAGCGATCTGACCGGACACATTGACACCGGTCGCATGCATCAGCAGGAAATTGGAAGGATCTTCCTTCATAGCGAGCTTATGCACGACTCTGCCGGACATCGGGAAAGCCGAGATGCCTGCCGCACCGATCATGGGATTGATTTTCTTTTTGAGGAACAGATTGAGGATCTTTGCGAAGATGACACCGCCGGCGGTATCGAAGATGAAAGCGACCAGACCAAGACCGAGGATCAGGAGCGTTTCGCCCTTGAGGAACTGTTCTGCCTGCATCTGGGAAGCGATGGTGATGCCGAGGAAAATGGTTACAAGATTTGCGAGGATCTTCTGTGCGGTTTCAGAGAGGGAATCCAGCACGCCGCATTCCCGGATGAGGTTGCCGAACATGAGGAAGCCGACGAGTGCAACAGAAGCAGGTGCGATCAGACCGGCAATGACGGTAATGCAGATCGGGAACAGGATGCGCGTGGTTTTGGAAACGGGTTTTTGCGTATATTCCATATGGATGGTGCGTTCTTTTTTGGTTGTCAGCAGCTTGATGATCGGCGGCTGGATGATGGGTACAAGTGCCATATAGGAATAGGCAGCGACCATGATCGCACCGATATAATTGGAATTGAGCTTTTGTCCGACAACGATCGAAGTGGGGCCGTCAGCAGCACCGATAATGGCGATCGAAGCGGCATCCTTGAGGTCGAAGAACATGGAAGCTGTGCAGAGTGTAAAGAAGATACCGAACTGCGCAGCGGCACCGAACAGCATCAGCATCGGATTGGAGAGCAGCGGGCCGAAATCAATCATGGCACCGATGCCGATAAACAGGATCAGCGGGAACAGCTCATTGGAGATACCGGCTTGATAAAGGAGTGTCAGCGGGCCTTCTTCCGTTCCTTGCGACACGGCACCGGAAAGCGGGAGATTGACGAGGATTGCACCGAAGCCCATCGGCAGGAGCAAAGTCGGTTCCATGTCCTTTTTGATGGCAAGGTAGATCAGGATTCCGCCGATCGCCCACATCACGATCATTTTCCAATCGAGATTCAGCAGATTTTCGTAGAGCACTTGCATAGTTTCAAATCCTTTCGTAAAAAGCGGATTAAGAGGAAACAAAGAAAGACTTTTATCGCAGTATGGGGCTGCAATAAAAGTCTTGCCGTTTGATTTTCGTGCGGGTCTGACAGCAGACCGGAAATGGCGACGCGAAAGACAGAACGGACACATTCTGCCGGCTACTCCCTCTTATCATGAATAGTCTACCACAAAACGGGGAAAAAGTCAAGGGTTTTGCGAAAGAAGGGCGTACATACCGGCTTGACAATCCGCGGAAAGATGTGCTATACTTTCATATATCAAACGAGCAGAGGAACATGCTATGAATGAATTATATCAGCCGATTGAGACACTTGCAGGAGTGGGAGAAAAGCGTGCCGCAAAATACCGCAGGCTCGGCATCGAAACGCCGTATGATCTGCTGTTTCATTTTCCGCGCAGCTACATTGATTTCTCACAGCCTGTGATGATCGCAGACACAGAAAACGGCATACCGTGCGCGGTCAGGCTGACGATCCTGCAAAAGATCGCACCGGCATTTCTGCGCAAAGGTTTTGTGATCTATCGTGTTGTGGCAACAGACGGTGTCACAGAGGTGGTACTGGTCTTTTATAATACGCCCTATACCTATCAGGCGATGAAAGCGGGCGAGGAATATTATGCATACGGGAAGCTGACAGGCGGCTTTTTGCGTCGGGAGATGCAGGCACCGCAGGTACAGCGGACAGATCATGCCATGATGCTCCAGCCGGTCTATCCCCAGACAACGGGTCTGACCAGTGCGATGATGCGCACGAATATCCAGAAGGCGCTGACATTTCTTGCAAAGCAGCCGATGGAAACGCTGCCGGAGTCGCTGCGCCGCGGTTACGGTCTGATGCCGCTGACGGATGCCCTGAACGGCGTGCACCGTCCGAATGACCGTGCGGAACTGGAAGCGGCACAGCATCGGCTTGCATTTGAGGAGCTGCTGCAATTCCAGCTCGGCACGATGATGCTGAAATACCGGACACGGAGCAGCGCGGGCTATACGATGAAAAAAGAAACGGCAATGGATGATTTCTTTGCAGCGCTGCCGTTTCCGCTGACGCATGCGCAGCAGCATGCGATCGGGGTGATCTGCAAGGATATGTGCGGGCGCAAACCGATGAACCGTCTGCTGCAAGGCGATGTCGGCAGCGGAAAGACCGTTGTGGCAGCGGCAGCGGCGGCATTTGCGGCAAAAAACGGATATCAGACCGTTTTGATGGCACCGACAGAGATCCTTGCGCAGCAGCATCTGCAAACGATGACGGCGTTTCTGGAGCCGATCGGCATTCAGCCGGTTCTGCTGACGGGTTCCACGAAAGCGAAGGAGAAGCGTGCAGTCAAGAAGCTGATCGCAGAGGGAGAAGCAGCCGTCGTCATCGGCACACATGCGGTGATCCAGAAGGATCTGGAATTCCGGCAGCTCGGGCTTGTCATCACAGATGAGCAGCATCGGTTTGGCGTTGCGCAGCGGGCAGCATTGGCAGAGAAGGGCGGCAGTCCGCACAAACTGGTCATGTCTGCAACGCCGATCCCGCGGACGCTTGCGCTGATTATTTACGGTGATCTGGATATCACGATTCTGGATGAGATGCCGAAAGGCAGACTGCCGATCCAGACATTTGCCGTGACCGGCGGTTATCGGGAGCGTGCATATGGGTTTATCCGGGAGCATCTGGACGCAGGGGAGCAGGCATATCTGGTATGCGCGATGATCGAGGAATCCGATGCGATGGAGCATGTGCAGGCGGCGGAGACATATGCAGAGTCGCTGAAAGCGGGTGCATTTGCAGATTATCGGGTCGGGGTGCTGCACGGCAAGATGAAGCCGCAGGATAAAGAAGCGGCAATGGCAGCGATGAAAGCACATGAGATTGATCTGCTTGTTTGCACGACGGTTGTCGAAGTCGGCGTGGATGTGCCGAATGCAACGATGATCCTGATCGAGAATGCCGACCGTTTCGGATTGGCAACGCTGCATCAATTGCGCGGACGGGTCGGCAGAGGGCAGAAGCAGAGCTATTGTATTCTGGTCACGGACAGCCGCCGTGAGGATGCACGGGAGCGCTTGAAGATCATGAGCCGCACGGTAAACGGCTTTGCGATCGCCGAGGAAGATCTGAAGCTGCGGGGCCCGGGCGATTTCTTCGGGCATGCACAGCACGGTATGCCGCCGCTGATGCAGGCAGCCTTTTGCAGCAATATGCCGCTTGTTTCGGAAAC
>DMBA01000247.1 GCA_003446315.1 Ruminococcus sp.
GATTCTCCGGCACATTGGACCGATATCTGTCTGCTGAATGAACAGGGCGAACGCATTGAAAAATTCCGCACCGGCGATACCGTCATTTTGCAGCTCACCTATGATGCCGATCCCGACCGCGCAGAGGAAGCACTCATCGGTCTTGCGCTCTATCGCGCCGATAAAGCACTCTGCTATGGTACCAATACCCAGCGGGAACGGCTCAAACCGGTCAGATTGCAGGCGCATGGCGTGATCCGGTGTACCTTTGCACCGATGAATCTCATCGCCGGAACATATTGGTTTGATGTCGGTCTGCGCAGAATGGATATGTTTGCTTATGACTACGCAGCCCAGGCTGTGCGGTTTACGGTCTATAATACAATAGATGAAACCGGTGTGACTCGTCTGGAACACACATGGGAGATCCCGGATGCTTAACCGAACCTTGGAAAGGAAGATGAAAAATGGGTCAGGACGAACTGGATAAGCGGCTGCGTGCGCTGCATAATACAGCGGACAGCTTTTCGATTCCGACTGTACCGGACGGAAGTTTCAAATCCGCTAAGAAACTCGGAAGAAAAATGACGGATTGGTATGTGCAGCCCTTCGGCGCGGCACAGAATGATTTCAATAATCAGACCGCCGATACCATCGCGGAACTGAAACGGCAGGTCGATCGGCTGCGGGAACAGATCGCGGAAACCGAAGAACGTACCATGCAGCGGGATGCCGATCTGAAACAGGAATTGCGGCAGGAACAGCGGAATGCGCTTGCCAGAAGCAATACGGCGCAGCAGCAAGCCTTCGAAGCGCTGACTGCCAGTATTGACCGGACGCTGAGCTATACCGCGCCCGAACGCCGCAGCAGCGCCGGTGTGCTGCCGCTGACAAAACTGCCCGTCATCGGGACAGAAGCACTCTTTCAGGAATTCCGTGCCGTGCAGGGTGCGGACAGCTCTGAGGATGCACAGAAGGCGCTCGATGTGCTGGGCGCGGATTATCGCTCCCTGCTCGAAGATTCCGTCCGGAAACTCACAAGCCCGCAGACCAGTAAGCCGATCGCGCTGGTCGTGCGCTCCTTTATGCAGAATGCCGGTATGGAAGCCATTCGCAATGAGGTCTGGGATCTCTATATGCTGCTGCGTGATGCAAGCCGCTATCCCGCCTGCATCCTCTCCATTGAACCCGATTCCGAACCGGAAGTCCGGCGCGGCGATGTGCATTATGTGCCCGAAAAACAAGTCTCCGATTGGCTGCGCCGCTTCGATCCGGCTTTGCTCATCTTCTGCGAGAGTACGTCCGGTATCCTGAAAGCTGCCGATCACAGCATGCTGCTGCGCAATGCCATTGTCCGGCTCAGCGGTCAGAATCCTTTGCAGGGTGTGCGGAGCAGCTCTATGCAGGAATTCGTGCACCTTTGCGATCTCGGTGTGCAGCATTACTGCACGGCATCGCAATATGCTGCGAATGTGATGGAAGAATACGGCTTCCGCAGACCCGAAGTGCTGTATCCCTATATTGATCTGCAAAAACCGATCTTCTGCCGCAAACCGCGTGCGTTTGATCCGGCACATGTCACGATCGGATTTGCTTCTTCTCCGATGCTGCCGGAACAGTCTGAATCCCGCGGGATCCCCGCACTTTGTCAGGTCGTGCAGCAGAATCCGGATATGCACTTTATCGTGCTCTGGCGGGATGCAAAAAGCGTTCCCGTGCCAACAGAACTCGAACAGGCGGAAAACTGTGAGGTGCGTCTCGGCAAATGCGATATGACTCAGTTCTTTGAGGAGATCGACTGCGTGCTCATCCCGTATGCAGATGAGAACTTTAATCATGCATGCTCCCTCTCTGCCGTCGAAGGCATGATTATGGGTATCCCTGCGGTCGCAACCCCGGAAGCCGGTGTCTCGGAACTGATCGACGCTTGCGGACTCGGTATCGTTGCAAACGGAACCGATGCCGATGCAATCAGCAATGCGCTCCGGCAGATCCCGGCACAGTATCCCGCTTTCCGTGAGGCGTGGCGCACCGAAAAATTGCTTGGTCTGATCTCCGGCAAGGCGTTTGTCCGCTTCGCTGAGGATTGCATCGCAGAATCCGTGCCGCAGGGCGTGCATACACTCTATGAATGGGACCGGCAGCTTAAACAGGAAAACCGCCATCTCGTCAGGGGTGCTGCTGCGCTCAAGGCTTACTATCAGCGGCAAGAGGTCGCTTCTAATTATACCGAAGACCGGTTTACCGAATATCCGCAGAATTGCTTCGATCTGATGGAACGCAAGAGCGTTTCTGTCCTGCTGGAGCACTATCTCGCCGGAAATCCTGCCGCCGAATTGCTCGATCTCGCTTGCGGAAACGGCAGAATCATGCAGGAATTGCGTGCCTTCGGTCATTGCACTGCCTGCGATGCTTCTCCTGCGATGCTCAATGTCATCCGGGAACGCTTTGCAGATGATCCGCCGGATGTCAGGGAAGCCGATCTGCTCTCCTTTGAACCGGATCAGCAGTATGATGCGGTCACCATTTTCCGGTTTATCCGGCATTATGAATACGGCACCCGCAGACAGCTCTGGGCAAAGCTGCACCGCGCTTTGAAAGAAAACGGCGTGCTGCTCTTTGATGTCCCGAATGTGCGCTTCGAGATCCCGCACAGACAGAAAAACGGTTGGGGAAAATATCATATCTATGACGTTTTCTGGACACGCGCTTCCATCGAAAAGGAACTTGCCGATAACGGCTTCCGGCTCCTTGCTCTGGTGCCGGTCGGACAGGGATTGTATCCGATGCCCGCTGAATATCGCAATGAACCCATGACATGGACCGCTGCCGTGACACCGGTCAATACAGAATCATGACGCAATCGGGCAGGGGAATCCGGACATCAGACGGATTCTCCTGCTTTTTTTCGCTGTATGCTTGACTTTCCGTTGGGTTTGTGATATACTAAACCTGTATGTTTTTACATGATTATACCGCAGAAAGGAAGTTCCGCCAATGAGAATCTATCAGGCGCTTGAGAGCAGCCCGAAGCTCGCGCAGATTCAGAAGGACATGCTTGCGAAATGGAAGCAGGAAGATGTTTTTGAAAAATCCGTTCATAACGGTCAGAAAGAGGAGATCGTCTTTTATGACGGCCCGCCTTTCCCGACCGGTATCCCGCATCACGGTACGGTGCTCGTTTCGTTCATCAAAGACCTGATCGCGCGTTATCACACCATGAAGGGCTATTCTGTCCCGCGTGTATGGGGCTGGGACTGCCACGGTCTGCCCATCGAAACACAGGCTGAAAAGGCACTCGGCATCAACAGCAAGACTGAAATTGAACGCAGCATCGGTATCGGTAAATTTAACGATGCCTGCCATGAGATCGTTTCCAAAAATAACGAAACATGGCGTGAATATGTCGATCAGATGGCTCGTTGGGTCGATTATGACGGCGCTTATAAAACCATGAACCTCTCCTATATGGAGTCCGTCATGTGGGCATTCAAGCAGTGCTATGATAAGGGGCTGATCTATCGCAACTATCGCGTCACCCCTTACTGCTGCCGCTGCGAAACATCGCTTTCGATCTCCGATACAAGAGAATCTGACTCCACCCGTCCGCGTCAGGACAGATGGATCATCACCAAGTTTAAGACCGACGAAACACTCGACGGCAAGCAGGTCTATTTCCTCGCATGGACAACCACCCCGTGGACGCTGCCCTCGAACCTCTGCCTTGCAGTCGGTGAAAACCTCGATTATGCATATGTTGCCGTTGCAGATGAAGTGTTCATCGCTTGTAAGGCAACACTCAGCCACTTCCCGAAAATCTTCGGCAAAAAGCCGGAAATTCTGAAGGAGTGCAAGGGCAGCGATCTGGTCGGCAAGACCTATGAGCCGCTGTTCCCGTATTTTGCAGATAAGGCACAGGAAGGTGCTTTCCGCGTTGTAACCGCAGATTATGTCGGCTCGGAAGAGGGTGTCGGTATCGTTCATACTGCACCGGCTTTCGGTGAGGACGACTACTGGACATGCCGTAATCACAAGATCCCGATGGTCAATCCCGTTGACGAGAAAGGTCACTTCACAAAGGAAGTCACCGATTTCTATGTCGAAAAGGATGCAAAGACCGTCATCGAGATGAACCCGACCGTCATCCGCTTCCTCTATGACAACGGCAAGGCGGTTGCCGACGGCACAATCGAGCATAACTATCCGCACTGCTGGAGATGCCGCGAGCCGCTGATCTATAAGGCAATGGATGCATGGTATCTCGATATCGAAAAGCTCAAGCCGCGTCTTATTGAACTGAATAACAAGGAAGTCAACTGGGTGCCGGATTCCGTCAAGGACAGCCGCTTCGGTAAGTGGCTCGAAAATGCCCGCGACTGGAATATCTCCAGAAACCGCTATTGGTCTACCCCGATCCCGATCTGGGAGTGCCCGGATTGCGGCGAGCGCGTTGTGCTCGGCAGCCTCGATGAGATCGAGCAGCGCAGCGGAAAGCGGCTCGATAACCTGCACCGTCAGTATGTGGACGAAGTGACCTTCCCGTGCAAGTGCGGCGCAACTATGCACCGTGTACCGGAAGTCCTCGACTGCTGGTTTGAGTCCGGCTGCGTACCGTTCGCACAGAAGCACTATCCGTTTGAAAACAAAGAATGGTTCGAGTCGCACTTCCCGTGTGATTTCATCGTCGAATATACCGGTCAGATCCGCTGCTGGTTCTACTATCTGCATGTCATGGCAACCGCACTGTTTGACCGTCCTGCATTCAAGAACTGCGTCGTTCACGGCACGATTCTCGATGAAAACGGCAAGAAGCTCTCGAAATCCAACCACAACTATACCGACCCGATGCAACTCATGAAGGAATTCGGTACGGACGCATTCCGCCTGTATCTGTTCCAGTCCAATGCAATGCTCGTCGGTGACCTGCGCTTCAAGGACAGCGGCATCAAGGATATGCTCCAGCAGCTCATTCTGCCGCTTTGGAATGCATGCAACTTCTTCATTTCCTATGCAAATATCGACGGCTACTGCCCGGATGAGATTCCGGTGCCGCAGTCGGATAATGAGCTTGACAAGTGGATCCTCGCCCTGCTCTACGAGACAGAACAGAAGATCACTGCCAATATGGAACAGTATTTCGTTAATCACTTCACCGATAACCTCGATGCGCTCATGGACGGTCTGACCAACTGGTTTATCCGCCGTTCCCGCCGCCGCTTCTGGGGTAAGGAAATGACTGCCGATAAGAAGAACGCTTACGATACGCTGCTCTATGTGCTCGTCAACACCTGCAAGCTGTTTGCACCGGCGGCTCCGGTTCTCTCGGATTATCTCTACCGTATCCTGACCGGTTCCGATTCCGTGCATCTGGCTGCATGGCCGCAGATTCCGGCAGAATTTGAAAATGCTGCGCTGCTCCATGAGATCGACCTGACCAGAAATGTCATCTCGCTTGCACATGCGCTCCGCAGTAAGAATAATATCAAGATCCGTCAGCCGCTGAGCACACTCCGTGCAGCACTCGTTTCCAAGGAAGCTGCGGAGATTGTTACCCGCTTCACCGATATCATCG
>DMBA01000086.1:0-537 GCA_003446315.1 Ruminococcus sp.
GCTTATGATACCTGGTGCCGAAATCACGGTCCTTGCATCTACTGCGTGAATAACAGACTGTATCAAAGGAAAAAGGAAATCGAAAAGGCAAATGATAAGATGAAAGAGGCATTGGAAGAAATATCATTTCATCAGGAAGTGTGAGTATGGATTTTATCGTTGAGAAACTGATCAAAGTCAAAAAACACATTCTGTATCATGTACCTGCTTATCTTTTACAATCCATAAAGCGTTCGGTCAGTCCGTTTTCCGGCAGTGTTCTGATAATCAATCACCGACTGCCGGCAGAGCGTCTGCTTTTGATTGCAGAAAGGAATCATACTATAATTCAGATGACAAAAGCATTTGACTGCGGCTTATATCATGCAAGGAACGGAACGATATCTGAGTGGAACAGCACGATTATTGTGTTTCATCTAATGCAGTTTGAACTGGAAATCAGTCTGGCAAACGTGAGTACACTTTTACACCTTTACTTACAAGAGCATCCTTGATTTTTCTCATATCATCAGTATCCAATTTCGGACAATCTATTCG
>DMBA01000086.1:647-7550 GCA_003446315.1 Ruminococcus sp.
GTTATTTCCAAGCGCTCGATCTGCTCCGCGTTCTCCAGTGCAGAGCAGTCTTCCAATGAATTACAATAAACCAAAGATAGGCTGCGAAGTGATGCCATTTCCGAAACAAATGAAACATCTTTTAAGTTGCAGCTAAGGAATGTCAAGGATTTCAGCGGGGACTTCTTTGCTAATTGCAGCGCAAGAGACAAATCATCTGTTTGCAGTTCTTCTATTTTATCAAGGGCAGTAACCGTATCAACAGGGAAAGCGCAGTTCACAAGATGCAATCTTCTAAGATAATGCAATTGGCTCAGATATTCAGCATGGTCTATTGTACAGTCATTCAAAGAAAGAGAAATAATATCCGGCATTTCACTTAAAATCGACAGATCAATATGCTCTTTCTCATGCTTTCCTTTGCCCAGAAATTTTCCTTTTCCACGATACAAGATTGCTTTTCCAGAACGTATTTTTGAAAAACGGATTGCTTCCGAAAAATCTTTCGCAGTAAATACTCTGACATGGAGTGGCTTTCCTGTAACATGATACAGTCTTTTCGCTTCGGAAAGTGATTCCACAATTTCCTTGCGGAAATCATCAGGGGATATTACAACAATTGTTTCTGCGTGTGTAAACGCCCATGCTTTCATAGCTTCCCGTGTTGTACGGACAATCACGATTACGGTTTCAGAATCGAAGTTTTCACTCTGTTCCGGCGCAATTCGGAAATCGCTGCCAAAAGCATCAACGACTTCATCGACTGCATCCCGGAAACATTGCAGCTTAAATGTCTCCACCACGCCGCCGCAAAGATCAGGCTGTGCATCCACATAAGCGCTCATGCCGCCGCAGGCTTCAATCTCTTTCAGCAGCGGAATATCCGTCCGGCGGGTTTCCAAATCCTTGAAGTTACACAAACGGTCAAGGCGCCATGAAAGCATCTTTTCGCTGTCGGGCAATGCACCGAACAGATAGTATTTTCCGTTTTTGTATACGATATCATACGGATTGATGACGATGTTTTCCGGGTAAACGAGCTCTGTCTGCATTTCTGCTGTATAGGTCAGGAAATTGCAGCTGATCTGATGCTGATCGAATATCGCTTGCTGGACACGCTCAAGATTCAGAAAAACTTCCAAACGAGGATTCTTCCGCGTCTTTGTAGTGCGGTATACCTGTTTCTTCATATATTTTTGGAATTCATGCGAACCGAGCGCTGACAATGCCTCAATGATATCTGCTGCTGCGCGGTGCGTAGCGAAATCAGAATAAAGCACACTGTCAGCAAGAAAGCGCAGTTCGCCGTCAGAAAGCACAGCGCCGTCATAGAAGACACCTTTATCATCCTGCACAATCGGGAAGCCGGCTTCGACCAATGCGTTCAATTTATCATAGATATTATTGCGCGCCGGAAGAAAACCATATTTTTCATGGATCCTGCTGCGAAGTTCTTCTTTCAGCATCGGGTGTTCGATGTCAGTGCTATCCTTCAAAATCTCCAGAATCATCAGAAAGATCATACTTTTCTTTCCCTGTACCATTGCAGGATCCGGTATCAGCATCGCAATTCTCCTTTCACTTCATCAGCCAGTCAACGGCTGCGGTTATGACCTGAGGCAATTCGCCTTCTTTCCTGAACAGATGGTCGGCACCCGCAATCGTTTTCCGCACGATCTGCGGATTGCGCTCACAGAAAGCAATGGTATCCTGCGGCAGCACAACATCATCGCAGTCCCCGTGAATCAGCAGCATCGGGCGCTTGTGGTCAGTCCGGAACACATCATGTGAACAGAGTTCAGTATAAAACGAATACGGTACTTTCAGCTTACGCTCATAGCCGAGCTGAACATGACCTGTTTCCTTGTATTCCGTCATTCCGGATGTCTCACGTTCCACGATCCGTGCAAAAACATCCTGCATATTCACAGCCGGTGCGCGCAGAACGATCCGCACGGATTCCGGTATCAGCTGCAGTGAATTCAGCGTGATATAACCGCCGAAGCTGGTTGCAAATATGCCCTGCCAGACTGCATCCGGCAAGCGGATATTCATGTATTCCATCACATCCTGAAAATCGCGGATGCAGTTGCCGAGACTGAACAGTTCATCCTGTTCATCCGTCCCGTGTCCGGGGTAATTGAACGCGATCACAGCGGTATCCTCTTCCGTCAGCTTGTCAGCCAATGCCGTGATTGCCCAGCTTTCCATGCTTCCGGCAAAGCCGTGCAGCGCGATGACATATTTACGGAATGAATCAGTATCCGGCGTAAACAGCTTCATTTGCAGGTTACGGACGCGCATCGGGTTACAGTTGATATATTTGATTTTCATAACATCGCCCCTTTTGCATTCATTATATCACGATTGATGTTCAAAATCCTGAACATTGTGTGAATTTTCAATGACAAGATTCACACGGTGCAGCATTTGATATACCCATGTATTATAATACGGGCATTCCGGTTCGGGAAGCCCGTAAAGTTCAGCCGCGAATTTCCCGACCGCAGCAGAACGGGATTTTCCGGCAAAACAATGAATCAGCATCGTATCAACAGTCGAATGATCTCTGAGAAAAGCAATAATCTGCGCGGCTTGCTGCTCGTTCATCAGTTTCACACCGACTTCCGGATCCTCAAAATCATCGAAATACAAAGTCAGCACACCGCGGCAAAACCGATTCTCGGACAAAGTGAAGCCAAAATTATAGTCGCCGGAATTCTGAATTGAGATTGCGGCATACGATTTTGTATTCTGCGGCGCGCGTCCGGTTTTCGGATCGCTGAAATGAGACATCACAAATTTCAGCGCATCCGCAGCAGAACAGATCAGTATGTTCGGATGCTTCATTTCCTTCCCCCCATATAACAGATCATCAAGCAGCCCGTTGCTGTATGATTCAAGAAAGTTCGTACTTTTCATTTCACCATTCATCAAAAGGCTGAATCCTTTTAACGGGCGCATATCATAGGGCAGGTCATCGGGCTTCACACGCTCTGCCGCAAGCAGAGAATCCCAGTATGCCGCGATATCCTTTGAATTCAGATAGCTGTAGATATCCATTTTACACCTCAGTGTTATTCTCCTGAACCATCCTGCTCATTACATTCCAGCGAAAACTTTTTCAACTGTCTTCCGTGAAAGCTGGTATCACCGGTCAGAAGGCCGATGATTTTACAGGCAATGTCCATGATTTCATATACTGAATTGGACTTTTCGATATCGCTTGTCAGTGTACCTGCTGTACGGATTGCATTCTGATATTCAACATAGACAGCTTTTGCACGTTCATTCGCCTCATTCGCTTCCGTTATTTTCTGCCCAAGTTTTTCTTTTTGCAGTCTGATATCCTCTTCCTGTTTCTGCTCTTTCTCAATCAGTTGCTGAAATTCACGAAGAAAGCTCACTTTTGCTTCTTCTGTTTCCGCTTCTGTGATTGCTCCCTCATGTTTCGCTTTGAACAGGAGAGATAATTTACTGAAATATATATACGAATAGGGTGGTAAAGGAAACAGATCTATTGTTCCTTCCGCTGCCTGTAGCTCTAGTTCTTCCCACAATACCGGGTCAGTCCACAAGATTGAATCACTAAGCAGTATCTCATTCGTATCCATAGCTTTATCCCCATTCATATTCTCATGTTTGCAGCATGAAACCGAACCTCCGCTGCAAAAGGTTTTCTTTGTGTTTCGCTGAAATGAATTGCGCTCACGAATGAGTGTTCATTATTTCTTGTCTGAGCCGCTGAAAACGCACACAAAAACCTTAAAACAGTGCCATAAACAGAGCTTGCGGCTTATAACCCAAACAATAACACTAAACATACGCAATTACAATTTTCCTCTATGGGATAGACATTGAAGTATGATACATACTTACTAATCAAAGCGAAACACAAACGGAAGAATCATCAGAAATCCAGTTCAAATTCGACGGTGCTGTTTATGAGATCAAGTGCTGTCTGGGCGCGGGCAAGCTCGTCAGAAACGGCGAGATAATCTGCATTTGCCTTGTCAATATCATAGTTCACATAGCTGTATTCAATAATCGAGGAGCTGCGGGAATAGCAGCCTTCCATTCGTTCCTTCGGCATCGCTGTTTTCATGTTCGCAAGACGACTTTTGCGGTGGGTAAGCTGCGGCATGTAAACCAGCATCATGTCGATTGTCATGTCAAATCCGGGAACCACGGTCGTTGCATTAAACACATTCAGTCTGTGCTTGACCTTGCGAATCTTGTTTTGAAGCTCGATGATTGCCGTCTGCGTTGCGTCATAGTCGTATTCCGGACGAACCGATTCGATATCCTCAACGGTCGCAGCAACAAATGTGCGCGTTTTCGCCTCGCGTGCTTCGAGTGTTTTCAGCTCATCACCGAGCTGACGGATGAGTTTATGTGCCTGTGAAGATGTCATTTTCATAGTGTTTCCTCCTCATAATCCATCACTGTATATGGTTTATTCAGCCGCTGCATATCAATGATATTGCAGCAGGTTCCGCGTGATTTGCCGTCCCACAGCATGATCGCTGCATCACAGTCGTTTACCATCGCAATATCTTTTTGACGGTATAACGCAAATCCTTTCACACTGCCGGCGACGGAGATATATTTCACAGGAAAGGCGGCAATCGAATGCCGAACGCGCCCTCCGCTGACATACACTGTTACATTTCTATAGCCCTTGTCGTACAGATATTGCTGCATCAGAATATCTGCACCGGCACAATCGCCGATCAAAAACGCACAGTTCTGCTGACAATGACCATCCGGCAGAGCTGTCAGCCTTTCCGGCAGAGACTTGATCGTTTTGGAACCGCTGAGAAAGATTTTCATAGCTGTTCTCCTTCTGTGATTTCAGTATAGCATGCGGTATGTTCATAAATTTGAATACTGAAAATCAATCCATAGTGTGAAATAACGCAGTGACATCCATTTTACCGGCTTTTACATGAAATTCGGGGTTGCCCTCTGCATATGCAAGATTGCAGCGGAAATGCACATTCGCTGAAAACAGCGGTTCATTGCCCGGAATATGCATCATCCGCTCAGAAACAATCTGTTGGACAGGCGTTCCCGGAATCAGTGCGCCGAGCTCACACTCTGATTTCTGATGCACAATTTTAATTTGTTCCCATTCCTCACGGGAACCTTCATAATAAATATCGGTAAGGTTTTCGCATCCATCAAATGTTCCTCTGCGGATCATGCGGATTTTCTTCGGAATTGTAATACGCCTGAGATTCCTGCATCCGGAAAATGTTTTCTCTGAAAGCCACTGAATCGTAGACGGAAGCACAATGTCTGTGATATCCTCTCTGCTGCGGAATAAATCCTTAGATACCGCGATCACCGGTACAGTATAATTGTACCCTAAATCATATGTGTTGTTGACTGCTTCATGCGGAATCTTCACGACCGGCAGTATTTCATCACCTAGCGAAATGACGCAAAGCGGCAGCCGCTCCGGATGCAGCCACATCACGGCAATATGATATTTGAGCTTTTCAGGATACGGGATACTTTTGATCTTTTCGGCATATTCAAGATAATTCATTTGGCTCCCCCCTTTGTGGTTTCAGTATAGCATATTAGATGTTCAGAAAATTGAGCACAAAAAGCAGCAGAGCATTTGCCTGCTGCTTACCTTTAAATGGAAGTTAAATAAACCGGCGCACATTTGTGCGCCGGCAAAAAATCAATTTTTCTTTTCTTTCTGCTCATCAATACTTTTTTGAAATTCAAAAAGGAGTTCTTCTTGTGTATAACGTTCCATATAACCTTTATCACTGAAAAAGCCGTTTCCAGCGGTTATTGTCATCCTCTTCCAACGCTGAGCGCAGCCTCAATCGCCATGACAACGGCCAGTACCTCGGCTTCATTCTGATCATCCGAAAACTCTATTTCGCAGCAATTCCCCTGATCGAGCTCACTGAGCGGAACATGCGCGATCTTTTTCAGCGCCTCGTACAATGCATCCTTATGCCCTTTGCTGAATTCAACCATTCGAACCTGTGCGATCTGCTGGTCTCCGGCTGTGATCTGATATGTGCGGTAATTCAGAAAGCCCTCTGCTTTCCAGTTGAGTTCACTGACCGTGAAATATCTTTCCCCTTTCAAAAAAGTAGCCTTGGGAGTGACTGCCAGTTCCTTGTCGTTGACTTTCACGATGAATTTCAATCCCAGTGAGATTTTCTGCCGGATGGATGCCGCTTCTTCATCATAAGGCGTCAGAAGAAGCAGTTGTAACCCGACAGTGCACTTGCTTTTCACCCGGTACCGGACATTGCCCTGTTCATCCCACACCTCAACCGGCTTAAGGAACGGAAATACTTTTCTTTGATCAATATAATACAGTTTCATTTTGATTGCCTCCCTGAAATACCTGTTTATGCATCCACTTCGTTGTTAATCGTACTGACGGAAAGATGAATCCGCGCACTGTTCTGTGATATTCTCAGTATACCATGTTTTGCAGGCAAATGCAAGTGCCCTGAACAATTCGTTATACCCTTTGCAATTATGTGAATATGCCGGTCAGGTCATAGACAGGCTGTTGCGCGCTACGGAGCTGCTCGTCGCTGAACAGATACTCCCATTCCGTGATCTTGCCGTCCTGATAGATGCGTCTCCGTACCAGATAACCGGCTGCTTCAAGATTTTGTAGCGCTGTACCGATTTTCGCGCAGCCGTCCGGCAGGATGCGTGACAGTCCCTTGATCGAGAAGTTCCAGTTATCCGGCAGCGAGAGCATGGTCAGCAGGAGACCGCGCTCCGTTGCGCCGAGCCGCATATCCCGCAGCATCGTATTATGAATTGTTGTAAAGTCCCGCGTGATCTTCTTTTTCAACTTCGGCATCCGATTTCTCCTTCCCATAGACGCCGAAAGCCCTGCGATCGGTTGAACGCAGGGCTTTCGTGTGACTT
>DMBA01000011.1 GCA_003446315.1 Ruminococcus sp.
CGGCAGGGCAGTCACAGAAAATTTTCGTTTTGGTCCGGAGCTCGATATGTACTTCCAGACCGATCACAGATTCATATTTTGCCATTTTTCTTATATCTCCTCATTATTCATGCGGTATCTCCGATGGATCGGTAATGGGGCTCTGCCCCAACCCCCGCTTAAGGGATTGAATCCCTTAAGAATCCCGCTTTATGGATGATGAAAATAATTGTGCTTATTCTATCGGCTCAGTCAGCCATGTGACCGTAACATCGCCGTCAATTTTGATCTTCGGATTTTGTAGGTTCTCTGCGAGATTTTTCATCGCACGCAGCGCACCGCATGCAGGCACACTGTCAAAGCATTCTTCTGATAGACGCAGACCGTCCGTGCAGATTTCATCAAAGCCGGTGACTCTGCTGCACAAAGAAGCAGCGATCTGTTCCGCCTTACTTTTCGCAAGCTGAACGGCTGAAAGCATTACGGTCTGCTTTTGAACGCTCTCATCTTCCAGCTTAGGCATAACGGTGTATGTCACAGCATCTGTATTTGCAAGCAGATCCGTCACAGCTTCACGCAATTGGTTATCAGCCGGAACGGTCAGCAACAGGGTACGGGAAAAACGGTAGTCATTCCGGCTGTCCTGATAGGGATTCGGCGCACTTGCCGACTCATCCTCAGCGGAGATCTGTTCCGGCTTGATTTGCAGATTATCCTGCAAGGCTTGCAGCAGCGCTTCGGTCTGCTTTTTGCCGGCAGTGATTGCCGCGCCGGATGTTTTGCCTTCTGCGTACACAGTAATTGAAATCTCATAGAGATCCGGTTCAAATTCCAGTGTCACACGACCTTCGGTTTTGATCTTTCCCATATTGACACCCTCCGTTCATCAAAGCGGGATTCCAAAGGGACAATGTCCCTTTGGCGGGGTATGGGGCGGAGCCCCATTATCAATCATCGCGCAGCGATACTATTTTCATACGCAGCCGCAGCCTGATAGAGCTTTGCTTCCGAGAAAGCAGGGCCGATGAGCTGGAAGCCGACGGGCAGATTTGCGCCGTCCTGTGCAACACTTCCGCACGGTACGGAAATCGCCGGCAGACCGCCGAGATTGACCGGAACGGTGCAGATATCACCGAGCGCCATTTCCATCGGATCGCTGGATTTCTCCCCGATCTTGTAAGCAGGTGTGGGGGCGACCGGTGCAAGCAGCATGTCATAATCCTTGAACAGGTCTGCAAAAGCACGAATCAGCAGCGTTCTTGCCTGCTGTGCTTTTTTATAGTATGCGTCATAGTAGCCGGCAGAAAGCACATAGTTTCCGAGCAGGATTCTGCGGCGTACTTCTTTTCCGAAGCCCTGTGTACGGGTCTTGCGGTAGAGCTGTTCGAGGTCTTCGATGCCGGAAGCGCGGAATCCATAGCGGATGCCGTCAAATCTTGCGAGATTCGAGGATGCTTCCGCGCAGCAGAGCACATAGTAAGCCGGCAGCGCATAGCTGACAGCGGGCAGCGAGCATTCTTCCACTTTTGCGCCGGCATTTTCGAGCTGCTTTGCGGCATTCTGCACCAGCATGGAGACTTCCGGATGAATGCCTTCCCCGAAGTATTCCGTCGGCAGACCGATGCGCATACCGGAAAGGTCTTTGCCGATCAGCGCGGAGTAGTTTGTATCAAATTCCGGCAGCGAAGTCGAATCTCTGCGGTCGTGGCAGGAGATGGCTTCCAGCACCTTTGCGTTATCCGAAACGGTTTTGGTCAGCGGGCCGATCTGGTCAAAGCTGGATGCATATGCGACCAGACCGTAACGGGAAACGGTGCCATAAGTGGGCTTCATGCCGACAACGCCGCAGAAAGAAGCCGGCTGACGGATCGAGCCGCCGGTATCCGAACCGATGGCGAATGCGCATTCATTTGCCGCAACAGCAGCCGCCGAGCCGCCGGAAGAACCGCCGGGAACATAGTCTGTTGCAGCGGGATTGCGGGTCAGACCGAGCGCGGAATTCTCCGAGGAGCTGCCCATGGCAAATTCATCCATATTGGTTTTGCCCAGCATGACCGCGCCGGCTTTTTTGAGCTGTTCCGTGACGCATGCATCATAGACAGGCAGCCAGTTTTCAAGCATTTTGGAAGCGCAGGTCGTGCGGATGCCCTTTGTACAGATATTATCCTTCATGGCAAAGGGGATACCGGTCAGCGTGCCGGCGGTACCGTTTGCGAGCATCTCATCGGCAGCGGCAGCCTGTTTATAGGCTTCTTCCTCTGCAACGGTGAGATATGCACCGATCGTGCCGTCCGTTTCTGCGATGGCTTTCAGTGCATCTGCTGCGAGCTCCTTTGCAGTAACTTCCTTTTTTTGCAGCAGCTCCGAGAGTTCTGCGATGTTCATTTTAGCGAATTCCATGTGTCTGTTGCTCCTTTCAGTTGATGACCTTCGGCAGGGTAATCAGCCCGTCCTCAGATTCTGTGCCGGAGAGCAGCAGATCACGGTCAAGCCTTGTTTCAGCGGGAACATCTTCCCGCAGCACATTTTCCAGCGGGGCAATATGCGCTGTCGGGGGCACACCTTCTGTATCAAGGGCGGAAAGCTGCTGGAAAAAGGTCAGCATTTCCGCAATGCTGCCGGAAAGTGCTTCTGTTTCATCTTCGGGAATGTCGAGTCTGGAAAGCCATGCCAGCGTATCCAGTGTTTTTGCATCAAGCTGCATAATTGTTCTCCTTTTTGTATCGTTTGGGAATTGCGATCTCGTTTATTATACCATATTATAGCGAAAAGTTCAATGGGAGCAACCAAAAAAATTTACAGTGCAGCAAAATGAGAGCGAATCGGAGCCGAACACTGCCCGATATACCATAAAATGCAATTGGTTTCACACAACTACACCCGATCGCAGCGCTGTTTATTTTCCGGCGAACTTTAGATCAACGCCGGCGGAGCCATCATGATCAATCCGCCGGAGACACGCAATATCGGCGGAATGTATGAGTAACAAAAACATCGGTGAGAACAAAACAATCCTTCTCACCGATGTTTGCATGATTCTTTGTTTATTCTGCGGTAATGATCTGGCAAGCCCGCATTGCAGCGAGTGCATTCTCATGGCTTTCAGGTGTCACGCCGGCGCAGCAATCCGGAATGACGCGAACCGGTACTTCCGGAAACGCGGCTTTCAGGATCATTGCATTCGAGATGACGCAGATATCCGTGCAGACACCGATCAACTGGATCTCATCAATTTTGCGGCCGGTACCGATGATCTCCGGCATCCGGATCGCACCGAACGTGCCTTTTTCCACGATCACGGCATCATCCGGCAGTGCATCTGCAACGGCATCTTCGAGCTTCCAGCCGTCCGTACCGCGAATGCAGTGCGGCACAGGCAGATTTTTGCCTTCCTGCGTGTTCAGATAATCCGGCGTGTGGGTATCCATCGTTGCGATCACAAGCCCATCCGGTTCTGCGGCACGGAATGCGCGGATCTGATTCACCACTGCATCGGTGACGGCAGCGGTCTGCGGGTTGCCCAGTGCACCCGTTGTGAAATCCTTTTGCATATCAATGACGACAAGCACTTTCATATCAGATTCTCCCTTCTCTGATTCGGTATTAACCGAGCATTTTCCGGAATACTTTGCCTGCTGCATGTTTGCGCAGGATGCGTTTTCCCTGTTTCAAAACGGTATCAGCCGCTTTTTCTGCAATGCGGTCTGTCACCTGTTCGGTCACGCTCTGCATGACCTTTTTCCCGATTTTCCGTGCGATTCTCTTTGTAATCAGATGTTTCATGCTGTACCTTCCTTTCTGCGGTATAGCTTGGCGGTGCGATGTGCAGCCGCTTCGTTATAAAATTCGGTTTCCGTGATTCTGGATGCCATTTTTTTCCGGAAATTCTGCGGTGAAGTATGTGTGCCGGTGATGATCTCATAAGGCTGCTGCAAATCGGATACTGCAAACAGCGGCGGCATCAGATCGAAGATCAGATCGTGATACATCACCTCATCCCGAAGCTGCCGGAATGCATCATAAATGATCTGACCGTGATCGAATGCAAGCGCATTCTGCAAAAGCGATCCGTTCTGATAGCGCAGATGCAGGGTTTGTTCTGCATCAGAAAGCGTGATCTGTTCGCAGCCGTCCGGCTCTGCGGCAAATTCAAAATCGAACCATTCTGCTTCTGCGGCATCGGAGCCGGCAGCGGTGGAGAGGGCGACGGTTCGGGTCAGTGCGAGAAAGGCACATGTGATGACCCATCCCCGCGGATCTCTGTCCGGTGCGCTGTAAACGCCGAGATGCAGGATCTTCGGCTCCGAAACGCCGGCTTCCTCTGCGAGTTCCCGCAGGGCAGTCTGTTCGATGGTTTCGCCTTTGCGGAGGAATCCGCCGGGCAGACCGTAAGCGCCTGCAAAGGGTTCCTCGCCGCGCCGCACGAGCAGCAGTTTCAGCCGCCGTTGTATCAATCCCTTGCGCGGAGCAGCGGCATCGGCATCTATGCCGAACACCACGGCATCTGCCGCGACAGAGGGTCGTTCATAAGCATCCAGCCGGATCATGGTGGCTCCTCTTTTCTTAGTAACTTTTAGTTTGTAACTCTTTGTTACTATGAGTATACCACATTTTTCAGTGCTTGTCAAGTGCTTTTTGCAATTTGGGAGAATTTGCGCAGATCTTACAATTCAGCCGTTGCAGACTGCGCCGTATTTGATCGGAATATGCTGCGGATGCCGTTCAGAACGGCAGATCACATGCAGCCGGGATTCCAAAGGCGCTTGCTGCATGATTCACGGCATTGCGGATCGCATTCGCAATGACCTCAGAAGCGATGGTTCCGACCAGATCCTGATCCGCCTGCACCTGCCCGACAGACAAAGCATAGATGCTGTCACCGTCGGCGGAAGTGTGAACGGGGTGGATGGAACGCGCATAGCCGTTATGTGCCATGCCTGCGATCTTGCAGAGCTGTGCCTTGGAGAAGGCGGCATTTGTGATGACCGCGCCGATGGTGGTATTGCCGGCGAAGTGGTTTTCCACCGGCTCGATTCTGCGTGTCATTTCTGTGACGGTACTGCGAAAAGCGGTATGGTCATTGTTCAGCAGACCGGCGATCTGTTTTCCGGTTTTCCAGTCAAAGATATCGCCGAGCGCATTCAGCACAACGACGGCTCCGATTTGCAGTTCCCCGATCTGCACGGCAAAGCTGCCGATGCCGGTTTTCATGCAGGATGCCATGCCGCAGATCTTTCCGACAGTTGCGCCGCAGCCGGCACCGTAATTGCCGTCCTGATAATTTGGCGCATCCAAAGCCAGAAGTGCAGCTTTTGCGCCCATTGCGCGGTCAGGACGCACATCGGTTCTGCCAACGGTCAGGTCAAAGATATCCGATTGCACCACCAGCGGCACTTTTGTCACGCCGACATCAAAGCCGATGCCGCGCTGTTCGAGCACATCCATGACACCGTTTGCCGCACCGAGTCCGAATGCGCTGCCGCCGCCCAGCACGACCGCATGGATGCATTGTGCAGCCGCAAGCGGATCAAGAAGCTGACTTTCCCGCGCAGCAGGGCCGCCGCCGCGAATATCCAGACCGGCACACATGCCGTCTTCGTTCAGCAGGACGGTGCATCCGGTACCGGCATCCGGCAATTCCGTTTGTCCGATGCGGATGCCGTTGATCTCCTGAATCCGGATCTCTTTCATCATATATCATAAGCCCCCTTTTTGGAATCTGTTATCCATATTATACCACAGGAAGCAGGATCCTGCAATGGGAAATGATAAAATTTCAAAAAATCTATGGTGCATCTTCAAATATCGTTAAGAATCTGCGCACAGCCAAAAAAATAATGCAACAATACTATATCTGCGTAGAAAATATGTCCATATTCTGTGCAATATCCCAATTTTGTCGTCGAAAAGATGATTTTGGTCTGTATCAAAATCACAAAGTTTGCATTGCGCTATTGACTTTTCAAAAAACGTTCGGTATACTAAAATCATTGATGCATCAATCTAAGAGAGAAAACCGAAACACATTTTCAAAAAACATGCCACGCATTCGCAATTTCAGAAAAATCTGATTTTAGATTCGAAATACACGGAGATATTGCATTATGAAAAATTTGAAAAGAATGATTTCTGCTGCATGCACAGCCGCAATTGCCGGCAGTGTCCTTGCGGCAAATTCAGCATCCGTTCTGACTGCTTCGGCAGTGCAGGACACCAGATTTTATTCGCAGTATAATTTTGCAGCCAATTGGTATTCCCTGATTCAGCAGGAAAAGCAGAAGTTCCCGGAGAAGGTCAACGGTCAGCAGTGCTATTGGAACGGCCTTTCTGAAGATAGTTATACGACTTCACCGTGCGGCCACGGCTGGGAAGGTTCCGGAACAAGCTGCCATTTCATCAGACCCGGCTTTACGTTCTATGACAGCCAGGATTATGAGCCGATTGTGGAATACGACAGACACGGTCAACCAATGACATATGGTCAGTGCGCAGGCTTTGCCGCAAAGCTCCAGGAAGATATCTTCCAGACGAGCTGCATCGTTCGGTTTACGCTGGATGCTGACGGCAAGTACACAACGCCGGACGGCACCAAGCATTTGTATGTACCGAAGAACGGTGATGCGGTTCGGATCAATGGCCGCCACAGCATCTTCATCACCAATGCAAATTCTTCCGGTCATACCTTTGCACAGTGCAATGCAGACGGTCACTGCGGCATTGACTGGGATGCAACGCAATATAGCGGCGTTACGATCACAACCGCTGTTCTGCGTCAGTCTGCGACTTATTTTGAGCGTCCGGTATTGGTCGGTGACCTGGATCTGGACGGCTATGTGGACAACGCGGATGCCGTGATCTTTGCGAACACGGTCATGAAGAACGGTCACCACATCGGTCATGCACCTGCCAGCGCATATGACGCCAACTATGACGGTTATATCAACGAGGATGACTACAGCAAATTGCAGCATATGTCTTCCAGCTCGTTTACGAGCATGAAGTATGTCAATGACGGCAGAGGTACTGTCGATTCCCGCTGGAATTACGTTTATGAGGAAGATGGTGATTTCCTCTATAACGGCGGTATTTATACGACCCGCTGCAACACCACAAGCGGCTATTCCTTTATTGGTGTTATGGACCGTGAACTGACATCCTTCTCTGTTCCGGAGTATGTCACCAATCCGACCGACGGTCATACCGCTGCTGTCAGAGAGATCGGTTACACAAGCCGTCGTGCGCCGAATACGATCTGGATCAACAAATTGCAGTCCATCACCATTCCGAAGACCGTACAGAAGATCGGCGAAAAGGCATTTTACAACACCGATCTGAGAAGCATCACATTTGCAGCAAACTCCCAGTTGAGTGAGATCGAGCCGTATGCATTTTTCAGCACGGATCTGGAGAATGTCACCCTGCCGCCGAGAATCTGGACGATCGGTGAGGGCGCATTTGATTCCTGCACCAGCCTGAATTCTGTCACAGTCAGCGCAAATGCGCAGAACTTGTGCTATCTCCGCGATGTTGGCAATCATGCATTCCGCGGCTGCACAGCATTGAACAATGTCCGCATCAGCAATTCGGCGAATTTCATTGAATTCGGTACCACAGCAGGCGTATTTGATCCGAATGCATCTTTGACCCTGTATCTGCCGAACAACACTTCCGGTGCCGGTTATCTGGATCTCCAGACAGCAGATGCAGCGAAATTCCGCAACAATTCCCTGCGCATCTATGCCGGAAATTACGTCATCAACGAGTATAACGGCAGCACATTTGTCAAGCGGCTGGTCAAGAAGACCGCTACTTCTCTGACACGGGTATATCCGAGCTGAACCGGATCACGCGCAGAAATATGATAACAAAGCAGGCACATCCCACAGTCGGAGATGTGCCTGCTGATTTTT
>DMBA01000238.1:0-9293 GCA_003446315.1 Ruminococcus sp.
ACCTGCCAGATCAAGACCGGTGCACCCAGCCGTTCTGAGCGTGTTGCAAAGTATAATCAGCTCCTTCGCATCGAAGAACAGCTTGGCAATGCCGCAGATTATCCGGGCATGGGCGCATTCAACGTTCAGAAATAATGACCTGATATTTTCACCCTGCATGTGTCAAATGGCATATGCAGGGTGTTTTCGCTGCTGTACGCTTGACAATTTGCAGAAATCGCGTTATAATGGACAAGGCTGTTTTCAGAATAGAACGCCTTAGATCATCTGAAACACCGTACATACGGCGTTTTGCCGGTGAAACGGAAGAATTGAGGTTATATGCAAATTACGGTTATTCTCGCGCAAATGGGCAAATTGTTCCTGATCCTTTGCCTTGGCACATTATTGGCACATCTCGGCATTCTGGATCCGCATACCAAGCAGCGGCTCACCAAACTGCTGCTGTATGTCACAACCCCGATGATGATGATTGATGCCTTTTATGACCGGATGCAGATGGTAGAACAGCAAAATGAAGCCGTTTCGCATTCTGTCGGCAGTTTATTTCTGATCTCGTTTGCATTTTATCTGATTCTGATTATTTTGTCATGGATCCTTGTGCTGTGTCTGCACCCGCCGAAAGAAGACCGCCGGCTTTATCTGTTCATGACAGTCTTCAGCAACATCGGCTTTATGGGTTTTCCGGTCGTGCAGTCCGTATACGGCACAGAGGGTCTGTTTTATGCAGCGATCCTCAACAGTGTCTTCAATATTCTGGTTTATACATTCGGCGTTGTCCTGATGGGCGGTGCTACCGATACAGAGGACGCTTCGGCAGCAGATGCCTTCCGGAAGATCCCGTGGAAAAAGCTGCTCCTCACGCCTGCGGTATTGTGCACAGCCGTCGGTATCGTGATCTTTGCATGCAGCATTCATTTGCCGGCTGTGCTTGCAGATACCTGCGATACCCTCGGCAGCATCACTTCTCCGCTTGCAATGATGGTCGTCGGGGCAAATCTCAACGGGGTCAAAATCAAGGAACTGTTTACGAATCCGCGCATGAATCTGTATCTGCTGCTCCGTCAGCTTGCAGTCCCGCTGCTGTTCTGGGTCATCATTCATCCGTTTATCAAGGATGCAGTGCTCGCCCCGACCCTCCTGCTGATGGCGTGCATGCCGGTTGCAAACACAACTGCCCTGTTTGCCACAGAATATCACGGAAACGAAAAACTCGCTTCACAAGGCATCTTCATGACAACGCTGTTTTCTTTGATCTCATTTCCGCTTGTCATCTGGATCTGTGTCCGATAAATCAACAGCCTGACCGCTGATTTCTGAACGGTCAGGCTGTTTTCTGCTTATTTTATAACGGAACCGGCTGCTCTTTCCCGCAGTTTTTTATAGCAGGCATCCGGAACAAAAAGCGTTCCCCTGCCCTTCCCCAGCGCAATATCCGGTTTGGCAGTCCCGTGAAAATCCGAGCCGCCTGATTCGAGCAAACCGAATCGGGCGGCGATTTGTTTGATCTCCGCTGTCATCGTTTCATCGAATTCTGTGTAATACACTTCCACGGCATCCAGTCCGTTTTCCTTTGCTTCCGGTAAAAACTGCATCAAACCTTCTGTATCCAGATTCAGAAACGGATGTGCAAGCACGGCTGCTCCACCGATCGACCTGATGAACCGTACCGCAGCAAACGCATCGGGACGCTTCGGCGGGATATAATATCCCTGCTCTTCCCGCAGAATGGTCTGAAAGGCTTCCTTCACGCTGCTGACATATCCCTTTGCACACAGTACCTGCGCAACATGTGCCCGATTGAATGCATCTGCATCGGTTGTGGCAGCCACTTCCGCAAATGTCAACTGATAACCGGCAGCTTGTAGATTGGCGATGAGCTGCAAATTGCTCTCCCGCTTGGCAGTCTGGAGCTGTGAAACAAACACTTCCACCTGATCCCATGCATCTTCCGGCAAAAACAGCCCGACAATATGCAATTCCCTGCCCTGATAATCCGTGGAGAATTCACAGCCCGCAACAGTCTGCACATTGCTGTGCAAACCGGCATCCAGAAACGCCCGCAGTCCTTTTGTGGTGTTGTGATCGGTCAGTGCAATGGCAGTCAGCCCGATCGCATCTGCTGCCCGCACCAACTCCGCAGGCGTATAAGACCCATCCGAACAATTGGAATGGGTATGGAGGTCACATTGTTTCACGTTTTTGCTCCTTTCTCATGTTACATCTGTTCGATCATCGGCAGCACCTGCTGCTCAATGAATGCGATCCGGTCATAAATACGCGGTTTGAATGTACCGGTAATACCGACCGATATCCGCTTCTCCTGATTTGCATAGATGATGTTTCCGGAATCTCCGATCGCAGCAAATACGGGCTTTTCCGGATCCGGTCGATACCAGAGATATCCATAATAGAGGTTTCCGAAGCGCTCGTCCAGTTGCTGCAAGGGTGCTGTCATTTTGGTGATCCATGCTTTCGAGAGAATCTGTTTTCCGTGATAACTGCCGTCATTGAGCAGCATCCAGCCGATCTTCGCCATATCCGTTGCCGAGAGCGTCAAGCCCCAGCCTGCCGTGACCCTTCCTGCCGGATCGGAATACCATTCATGCTTTCGCGGCTGTTTATTCATCAGGAAATCGAACTGATCTTCTTTGCTGCTGTCTCCGTGCAGCACACTCGCCGGAATATCCAGCGGCGCAAACAGATATTGATTGGCAAGATCTATGCACTTCATGCCGGAAGCCTGTTCGATCACACCCGCAAGGATCTGGATGCCGAGCGTGGCATATTTGAATGCGCCTGTGATGCCGGCTCTGCCGCCGAGCAGATCCAGTGCAGCTTTTGTCCAGTCATCCGAGGTACAGACCTTCTTCCATGGCTCCGAACGGTATTTATAGGGTGCGGTCATGGTCAGCAGATGCGCCAGCGTCACATCATAGATGGTTTTTTCACCGCGTTTGACGGTATAATCCGGAAAGAACGTGAGCACTTTCTCCGATGGATCACTGATATAGCCCTGATCCGCTGCGATCCCGAACAGCAGCGCCATGATGCCCTTTGTCACCGACATGACATTCATGGCACTGTCATGCTCAAACCCGTGCCAATTGTCCTGATAGACCGGTTCTCCGTCACGAAACGCACAGATCTGGCAAATATTGCTTTCATTGTTCACGCTTTCTGCGATTCGTGTATGCAGTTCCTTTTGATTCATAGATTCTGAGGCTCCTTTTGCTTCATTTTGCAGCTGCTTTCTTTATTATACAGAAAAAATTTTTTAATGTCAATCATCATTTTCGGTATTTATTTGCTATTATGATGCATATTGCGTTTTCTTTACACCAAATCGTCAAAATCTCCATATTCTGTGCAAAGGGCATGCATATTCCACATAAACTATCTTCATTTTGTACTTTAATTCTGTTCTTTTGCTATTGTTATTGTGATATGATTCTGATATAATACAATTGGTATATTGGATTTGTATATCCGTATATCAAATATACCGGCAATCCGGCAACCTTAATAGGGGGAATTTCCTGATGAGAAAAAGAGAACAAATCTGCTGGAAACGGCTGAAACGAACAGCCGCAGCAGTCTGCGCAATCCTATGCGCAGCCGCCCCGGCAGGCGAATACGCTGCTCTGCCTGTTTATGCAGCAGCAGAAACGCCGTTCGCCTCATTCTATGTCTCGCCCGACGGCGATGATGCCAATCCGGGCACACTGGAAGCGCCGCTGCGCACACTCGCAGGCGCAAGAGATGCCGTGAGACAATGCAGCGACAATATGAACGGTGATATTGTCGTAAATCTCCGCGGCGGGATCTACCGGCAAACGGAGCCGGTCGTCTTTGATGTCGGCGACTCCGGCAAAAACGGCTTCAAGGTCATTTATCAGGCTTATGAAGACGAAGAACCTGTCATCAGCGGTGCCGCGCAGATCACAGGCTGGCAAAAATATAACGACACGCTCTATGCCGCGCCGCTTTCCCGCGATGTCAAGCTGCGCAATCTGTATGTCAATGACCACCGTGCCAATATGGGCAGCAAAACCGTGCAGGCGAAAGGCGGTTACGGCGAATACCGCATCACCGCAGGACAGGCAGACTGGGCTTGGGATTCCGGCATCAAAAGCGACGGCATCAAGTATTCCGCGAATGACCTGCCCCGCATCACCGAAAATGCCGATTGTCTTGAAGTGGTCAACGGCACAACATGGAATGAAAACATCGTGTGCGCCCGCGATGTCAAATATGACGGCGGCAATTTCGTGCTGTTGATGCAGCAGCCATATGGTTCCATCGCACAGACCCCCGGCTGGGGCGCAGGTTTCTCCACCGGCGGTACGCATACATTATATAATGCATTCGCTTTTGTGGATTCACCCGGCGAATTCTTCTTTGATAAAGCAGCACAGATGCTCTATTATTATCCCTATGCATCCGAAAATATGGATACAGCCGATGTCGAAGCACCGATCGCAGAACAGCTCGTGGTGCTGCACGGCGAATCCACCGCAAACCGCATCCATGATATTGCATTCAGCGGCATCACATTTGCACATACAGAATATCAGCTCACCGATGTCGCAGGCTCACACGGCAAAACGACCTGTCAGGCTGCCCAGACCTATACCGCTTTTGCGGATTCCAACTGGCACAGCAAAAAATATGAAATGGTCGATACGCTCCCTGCTATGATCCATATTACCAATGCAGAATCCGTTTCCCTGACCGGCAATACGGTCAAGCACAGCGGCTCTGACGGTATTTCCATGACGAATGATGTCATTGACAGCACCGTCTCCGGAAACTATATCACGGATATCACTTCATCCGGCATTACGGTCGGACACCCGCAGCATATCTATATCGGCGACGGCAACGGTTCCAATCGGGAGCGCTTCCCTGCCGGCATCGAAGGCATCTGCAAAAATGATGTCATCTCCGACAATCTGCTTTATGATATCAGCGTGGTGCACGGCTTCGGCGGCTGCGCAGCCATCACTGTTTATTATGCAGATACCGTCAGCGTGCTGCGCAATCAGATCGAAAAAACAGCTTATAACGGCATCCATCTCGGCTGGGGCTGGTGTAATTTTAAGGATTCCGAAACCTGCCGCAATAACAAGATCTGTTATAACCGCGTCATCCGTTCGCTGAATCGTCTGCACGACAGCGGCGGCATTTATACCATCGGTCAGATGCCGGGTACGGTCATCAACGAAAACTATGTGCAGGGCATCCCCGCTGCTGCACCCTATCAGCCGACTTACGGTCTGCACAATGACGAGGGCACGGCATATATCGAAGAAAATGACAATGTGCTGGAGATCAGCCCGGATGTCACATATACCATCAACTGTGAGGATTACGGGCAGAAACATCACCTGACCATCCTGCGCACATACGCGACCGTGCGGAAAATGGGTGTCAATCCGCCGGATTCCCGCATTGATGACCCGATCGTGGTTTCCGATAATGTCTGGCCGCAGGCACAATATGAGATCTGCCTGCACTCCGGCTTGCAGGATGCCTTCAAATCCATTCTGCCGGATTCTTTGATGACGGATGCCGATTATGTGTTCCCGGCAAGCTGCGCGACCGCTTGCGAAACATCGCTGCCAATCCGTTCTGCCGGTGCAGGCAAAACCGTCTGGATCGCTCCGGCAAACACCACCGTATTCAAGACGAGTGCCTCTGTTACAAAGGCTAACGGCAAGGCAACGAAGATCAAAACACCTTCCGAGGAAGGCGAATACCGCATTTTCGTCACAGACCGCAGCGGCAATGTGCTCAGCAGCTCCGCGCATCTGCTCCGGGTCAGCGGGACTGCCGCAGGTGTGCCGGCTTCCTCTTATTCCGTACAATCCGGTATCCAGACAGAGAATTGCAGTGAGGGCGGCAATGATGTCGCATATATCGAAAACGGCGATTACATCGGCTTTGAAAATGTCGATTTCGGCACCGATGCATATGCTGTTGATTTCCGCATCGGCGCAAATGCAGGCGGTTCTGCGCTTGAGATCCGTCTGGATGCACCGGACGGCAAACTGATCGGCACACTGGATGTGGCATCCACGGGCGGATGGCAGACATGGAATACCCAGCGTGCAGAGATCCAGAAAACCAGCGGTGTCCATGATCTGTATTTCGTCTTCAAGGGCGGCGAGGGATATCTGTTCAATGTGGCATGGTGGAAACTCCTGAACCCGCAGTCCGGCTTTTCTGTGCCGTATCTGCCCGGCGATGTCAACGCGGACGGACAAATCGACGCACGCGATCTCTCCGTGCTGAAATCCTGCATCCTGAACGATGAGGAACCCGATATCCCGGAATCTGCCGATCTCAATGCAGACGGTATTCTGGATGAAGAAGATGCCGCGCTGCATCTGCAATATCTGCTCGGCAGAATCGACAGCTTTCCTGCATCATAACCGAAAACAAAGAAATGAGGGGTAAAATATGAAAACAGTAAAAAGAATCAGTGCAGCCGCAGTCTCCGCAGCGATCATGCTCAGCGCCGTTCCGCTGACGCTGCCTGCACAGACAGCACATGCTGCCGTCACGGGTCTGACTCCGGCAAACCGCGCAGATGTCTCTGCCGCAAAATTCCGGCATGATGAATGGACAGGTAATTCCGGTACAGAAAATGTATTTGCAGTCAACAGAGAACCGGCTGGTCTTTGCATCATCCCTTATCAGAATACAGAAGCAGCCGCAAATGCCGTCTGGGATTACAACGCCCGGAACGATTCCGCCTATATGCAGCTCCTGACCGGCGAAAATGAGCCATGGGATCTGACGGTCGTGCAGAATGCACAGGCTGCGCAGCCGCTGCTGCAATCGGGTGCCATGAAGCCGGATTATTCCTGCAATCCTGCGGACGGCTGGAAATCGGTTCAGGTGCCCAATAGCTGGACATGCTCCGGCTTCGATTTCCCCATCTATGCAAATGTCATCATGCCGTGGCAAAGCGCTTATGACGGCAATGTATCCGTTCCGCATGCCCCGACAAACTATAATCCGGTCGGTCTTTACCGCAAACACTTCACGCTGACCCCGGAAATGACCGCCGATCACAGACGCATTATCCTGAATCTGGACGGCGTGGAATCTGCATATTATGTTTATGTAAACGGCCATGAAGTCGGCTACAGCGAAGATACATTCAGCCCGCACCGCTTTGATATCACCGATTACTTGCAGGAAGGCGAGAATCTGCTTGCTGTTGAGGTGCACAAATTCTGCGACGGCACATGGTTTGAAGGTCAGGATATGATCTATGACGGCGGTATTTTCCGTGATGTTTACCTCACAAGCCGCCCGCTTGTCCAGATCTCCGATTATACCGTGCATACCGATCTGGACGACAATTATCAGAATGCGACGCTCGGCTTGCAGGTCGATGTGCGCAATCTGGCATCGGCAGCAGCCGGAAACGGATGGCGCGTCAAAGTGGATGTGCTGGACAGAGCCGGCAATAATCTGACACCGGAACAATATATCTCAGTCTCGGAGATCGGCTCCGGCAAAACGGCTTCTCTGAATTTCTCAAAGGAGATCCTCTCCCCTGCACTCTGGTCGGCAGAACACCCCAATCTCTATGCATTGGTTCTGACATTGCAGGATGAAGCAGGCAATATTGCAGAAACGCTTTCCACACAGCTCGGCTTCCGCGAGATCGGATTTACGCGCGCAGAAGTCAATCAGAATTATCAGGTCACGACGAAAAACTGGCAGCCTATCACGATCAACGGCAAACGTCTGCTGCTCAAGGGTGTCAACCGCCACGATACGGATCCGTTCCACGGCAAAGCGGTCACGCAGACTTGCATGGAAGAAGATGTGCGCCTGATGAAGCAGAATAATGTCAATGCAATCCGTACTTCGCATTACAGCAATGACTCTTATCTCTACTGGCTCTGCAATCAGTATGGTCTTTATATGATGGCAGAAACCAATATGGAAGCGCACGCTCTGATGAACGACCACAAGAGCAAAGGGCTGTTCTATGCGCTGGCTATGGACAGAACAGAAACTGCTTTCGCCCGCCTGAAAAATAATCCTGCCATCGTTGCATGGAGCATCGGCAATGAAATGGCGTACACCGGCGATCCCAATGCTGCAAACGGCATGTTCCGGGATATGATCTGGTACTTCAAGCAGCATGACAGCTCCAGACCGGTGCACAGTGAAGGTCAGGGCAGCGCAATGGGCGTGGATATGGACAGCAGCATGTATCCGGGTTCCGGTGATATCCGCGGCAAGGCAGGCTATGGCAAAATGCCTTATGTTATGTGCGAATATGACCACGCAATGGGCAATTCCGTCGGCGCTTTGAAGGAATACTGGGACAATATCCGCAGCGCAGACAACATGCTCGGTGGATTCATCTGGGACTGGGCTGACCAATCCCGTGCCGTGCCGCTGAATACGCTCGGTTCCGGCTCAACGGTCTATGAGATCACAGATGCAAAAGGCACGGCAGGTTCCGCATACGGCAGCAGCACCTCGTTTGACCATAATGCAGGTGCCGGCACATTGAACGGCGGTCATGCATTCAGCGGCTATACGATCATGGATACATCCAATGCCTGCCGCAGTGCACTCAGCGGCTCCGGCAAATCCTTCACCTTTGAAGCGATCGTCAAACCGAATAATACCAATGCAAACAATGTGCTCATCTCCATCGGTGATACACAGGCTGCCCTCAAAACACAGAGCAACGGCGGCGGACTGGAATTCTTCACTTACAGCAGCGGCTGGCATGCCGTTTCCGGTGCTTTGCCTGCAAACTGGGTCGGCAACTGGCATCAGGTCGCCGGTGTATATGACCGCGGCACGCTTTCTTTGTATGTAGACGGCAAGCTGCTTGGTACGGATACCGCACCGGACAATATTGCTTCCGGCTCTCAGCCCATCGGCATCGGATATGACGCAGAGACAGGCAGACGCTTTGACGGTTCGATTTCGGTCGCCCGGATCTATAACAAGGCACTCTCCTCAGCAGAGCTTCAGGCACAATATTCCGAAACACCTGCCATTTCGCCCGCAGATAACGCCGTTTTGATCTGGCTGGATTATAACACCGAAGTCACCGAAACCACAGACGGCGTTTGGGATTATTACGCACAGGATTATGCCCATAAGAACCTGTATGCGGATGAATCCAAGGGTTGTTATTTTGCATACGGCGGCGACTGGGGCGACAGACCGAATGACAACAGCTTCTGTGAAAACGGTCTGGTCAGCCCGGACAGAACCCCGCAGCCGGAGCTTGCAGAGGTCAA